>NZ_BTPW01000033.1:0-25413 GCF_036246185.1 Lactiplantibacillus paraxiangfangensis | reverse complement strand
ATTCAAATCTAGAAACACGTAAACCACAATGGTTTACGCATCTAAAAGACTGGTTTACTCAAGAACAGTTAATCTTAAAGGGTTTAGAACTGGATCCAATTTTTCAAAATACTTACTTTACAGCGCATGCCTTAGTGGATGCGTTAAGAACCAGAGATTACCAACGTTTCATCGAAGCTTTAAGTAGAACTGACAAAGTCAGTTCACAGCTTGAAACAACCATTAAAACCTATCGTAAACATCTGTCTCTAATTAAAAACATGATGGCAAGTACCTACTCCAATGGCCCTTTAGAGGGCGTTAATCGCAAAATAAAGCAAATCAAACGGACGGCGTACGGGTACAAAAATTGGTCGCGTTTTTACACACGAATTCGGATTGAATTTACAATTCAGAACAAAAAAAGGAAACCAATTCGAAAATGAATTGGTTTCCTCATAAAGTTCCTCATCAACAGCCGTTGACAAAGAGCCATTTAATTAAAATATTTATTTTTGATAATCAAAAAGGCCCCAATTCGTAAGTGAATTGAGACCCTTTTTGAGCATTAAACTATTCCAAGAAATCTTTTAATTGTTTACTACGTGATGGGTGCCGTAACTTCCGTAAAGCCTTGGCTTCGATTTGACGAATCCGTTCACGGGTCACACCGAAGACTTTTCCGACTTCTTCCAGCGTCCGAGTCCGACCATCATCTAGTCCGAAACGTAACCGCAAAACGTTTTCTTCACGGTCAGTCAGCGTGTCAAGCACGCCTTCCAATTGTTCCTTGAGCAATTCGTACGCTGCAGCGTCAGCAGGTGACGTTGCATCTTGGTCTTCAATGAAATCACCCAAATGTGAATCGTCCTCTTCACCGATTGGGGTTTCCAAGGAAACGGGTTCTTGTGCAATCTTCAAGATTTCACGAACTTTTTCCGTTGGCATATCCATTTCGGCACCAATTTCTTCAGGAGTAGGTTCGCGCCCTAAATCTTGAAGTAATTGACGTTGAATCCGGATCAACTTGTTAATCGTTTCAACCATGTGAACCGGAATCCGAATCGTTCGTGCTTGGTCAGCAATCGCACGCGTAATTGCCTGACGAATCCACCAAGTGGCGTAAGTTGAGAACTTGAACCCCTTGCGATAATCAAACTTTTCAACGGCCTTCATTAATCCCATGTTACCTTCTTGGATCAAGTCCAAGAATTGCATCCCACGGCCAACGTACCGCTTAGCGATGGAAACAACTAACCGCAAGTTAGCTTCTGCTAATTCCTGCTTAGCTGATTCATCACCTTGTTCGATCCGTAAAGCCAACGCAACTTCTTCGTCAGCTGTTAACAGATCAACACGGCCAATTTCCTTCAAGTACATCCGAACAGGGTCGTTGATTTTAATCCCCGACGAAGAACCAGCAGAACTTAATTCCTTCTTGCTGACCTTTTTGACACTCTTAACGGCCCGCGCATCTGGTTCGCCCTTTTCGTCAACGACACTGATTCCAGCGTCTTCAACCTTTTGCAGTAATTTATTAATACCACTGGCATCCAATTTGTAAGGCGCCGCAATCTTATCTGATAGTTCATCATACTTAACACTACCAGTCTTCTTGTAATCCTTAATTAATGCTTTAACGGCTTTGTCGTACGCTGCCGTTGCTTTTGATTTTGCCATGTAGTAGCCTCCTAAAAATTGTCAGCTTGCTGTACTTGCTGTTGTTTCCGGTATAACTCAATCAATGCCAAGGTCAATTGTTGCACCAAATCGTGATTTCCAATCTGCTTGGCCGCCGTTAATTCGGCTTTTTTACCATTAATTTGTTCAACGAGCGGTTGTTGATTCATAATGACATTCACTAAATCAGCAACTTCTTCTTTTGACGACTCACTCGCAATATCCATGAATTCCAAACTAGTTAAGACTGGCTGTAAACTAGTATCCGCCATAAAGTCAGTAAAATTAGCAAGGTCAAACTGATTATGCGTCTTAAAGTACGCTTCTGCGTACACCAGAATCTGTTGGTACGGATCGTGCACGAAGTGGAACCCAGCGACCGCCATCACGCGTAACCACACGTCGTGATCATGCAATAAGCGGTATAGCAAGAGTCGTTCAGCCTTTTCAACCCGACTAAGCGGGCCGCTGTTACTTGTCTCACCGGTCACCGCAATTGGCGGTGGCGTCATCGGTGCTGGTGCGGGGGGCGGTGATTGGCGTGATTGCTGGACAGACCGTTGACCAATCAACGACCGTAACTGCTGTTTTAAGTCGTCCTTATCTAAGCCAAATTCTTGAACCAATTGGTTTAAATAGAGATCTTGTTCCACACTCGAAGACAGCTTCGTTAATTGTTGCAAGACGGCACCGAGGTACGTCAACTGATCCTGCGTATTCTGCAAGTTTAAGTCGTGACGCAAATATCGCATTTCAAAAGCCGTTGGTGTCTGCTTACCATCCGCAAACACCTGCACAAACTTTTCTTGCCCCGCGTTACGCAGATACTCATCCGGGTCCATCCCGTCAGGCATCTGAATCACGCTCAGGTTTAAACGACTGTTGTCACCCAACAACTTAAGGGCTCGATCCGTCGCCTTTTGCCCGGGCATATCACTGTCATAACAAATCGTTAACTGATCGGTCACCCGCTCCAACATGTAGATCTGCTCGTTAGTCAAGCTCGTCCCCATGGAAGCGACCCCATTTTGAATTCCCGCCCGGTAAGCGGCAATCACATCCATGAAGCCTTCAAATAAAACGACCGCTTTCCGCTGACGAATTGCGCCGCGCGCTAAATCGAAATTAAAAAGCACGTCACGCTTATTAAATAGCTTCGTTTCAGGACTATTCAAATACTTAGGTTCATTTGGTGACTTCGTTAGAATCCGGCCAGAAAACGCAATGACCCGTCCACTGGCATCCTTGATGGGAAAGAGCACCCGATCGACAAAGCGATCACGCAACTCCCCCTCTTGATTCTCAATGAACAGACCCGATTGCCGTAAAAGCTGGTAATCAATATCGTGCTCCTTAAAGAAATCTAGTAGCAATTGATTCTTAGGGGCGTATCCAATACCAAAAGTCGCAATGGTTTGGTCATCTAGGCCACGTTGGTGGAGATAATCTAGTGCGGGTTCTCCCAACTCAGTATTAACCAAAATGTGCTGATACATCTTCGCACTATCGGCATACAACTTCAGCAGGTCCGCTTGTTGCTGATCCTTGGGCGTACTAACTTGTGCCTGTGCCGTATAACTGGCTGGCAACTCAATGTGTCCAAAGTCTGCCACTTTTGCAACGGCTTCGGGAAAGGATAAATTCTCTAAGTCCATAATGAACGAAAAGACGTTACCACCCCGGCCGCAACTAAAACAGTGAAAAATTTGTTTTTGTTCATTAACCGAAAAAGAAGGGGTTCGTTCTTCATGAAATGGGCATAAACCAAAAAGGTTTTTACCGGCTTTCTTAAGCTGCACATACTGCCCGATAAAATCCGCAATGTTCACTGCGGAACGAACCTGATCAACCTTATCTTCAGGAATTCGATTGGCCACTTTGCCACCCCATTTCTTTAAAGTCCGACAAAACAACCAAACAATTCGTAACAATCAAAAGCCGCACCACTTTAACCGGGATGCGACTATTAACGTGCGAACTTTTACAGAATATATAATACCACAAGCTTGACAGCAGTGCAACAATAAGTCTCACTTATTAGACATTCCTGTCAAGTCTGTCTAATCATGCAAAAAAAGGAAGTCCCACGGATAGCTTTCCCTGAGACTTCCTTCTATTATACAAGCTAAATTTCTATTTAACGACTAATTGGTTCAGATCACCCATCACGTTAACCATCTTGGCAATGATCAACAACTGCTTGATGTGGTTGTCACGAACGGCTTCGTCTTTACTCATGACCATCGTTTGTTCAAAGTAATCAACGATTAATGGCCGCAAACCAGCTAAAGCTTTAAAGCGGTCTTCCATCGCCATATCCGCCGTAACTGTCTTTTGAACTTCGGCAACGGCATCGTAGAGGTGTTGTTCCGCATCATTTTCAAACAAACTTGGGTCAACCGTCAAGTCATCGACGCTTAAGTCCGCCTTAGCCGTGATCCGCAATAAGCGGGTGAAAGCTTCAATGGTATCCTTAAACTTCGGATCATTCTGGTGCGCATTTAAGACGTCGGCCGCCTTAAACATTTCACGAATATCCTGACGACTTCCCTTAACGACCGTGTCTACAATATCATAACGGAGTTTCTGGTTACTGAACCATTGCTTGACCCGATCCGTTAAGAATGCCGCAACCGGCGTTGTTTGTTTGGCAAAGTCTAAGCTGTAAGTTGCGCCGTGAGCTTCCAATTCTTTTTGAATGGCTGCTTCAAATTGACGAATTGGGAAGTCCCAACCTTGGTCACGCACGATCCGGACGATCCCAAAGGCCTGGCGACGTAAAGCAAACGGGTCGTTGGAACCGCTGGGTGTCAAACCAACTGCAAAGAAACTGCTGATTGAATCAATCTTATCCGCAACGGCTAAAACGGCCCCAACCTTTGATTGTGGTAGCGCACCGTCCGCACTAATTGGCATGTAGTGTTCACGAATTGCTTGGCCAACTGCTGGGTTTTCACCCTTCAATTCAGCGTACTTTTCACCCATAACCCCTTGTAATTCAGGGAATTCGCCAACCATCCCCGTAACAAGGTCAAACTTATAGATTTGTGCTGCGCGGTGCAACTGGTTCTTTTCGGTCTCGGACAGACCAAATTGATCAGCTAGGTAGCCACTGATATACATGACCCGTTGCATCTTTTCGTACATCGTCCCAATCTTGTCATGGAAACTAACTTTTTTAAGCCGTTCAACGTATTCCTGAATGGAGTGTTGTTGGTCTTCATGGAAGAAGAAAGCGGCGTCTTCCAAGCGGGCCGTTAAGACTTTTTGATTCCCACGCGCCACGTTTTCTAAGTGATCACTGTTTCCGTTACGAACCGAAACAAAGTGTGGTAACAAGTTGTCTTGTTCATCCGTCACGTAGAAGAACCGTTGGTGATCCCGCATTGACGTGATCAATACTTCGTCTGGAATCGTCAGGTACTTCGTATCAAAGTCACCTGCAAAGGCCGTTGGGTATTCAACCAAGTTGTTAACTTCTTCTAGCAAGTCTTCGTTAACCTTAATTTGCCAGTCGTGTTCCTCTGCCAAAGCGGCAATTTGTTTGCGAATCGTTGCTTTACGCTTATCAGCGTCAGCAACAACGAATACGCTTGATAAATCAGCTTCGTAGTCCGTTGCGGTCTTGATTTCAACGTCGTGGCCTAAGAAACGGTGACCGCGACTAGTCCGACCCGCCTTGACATCTAAAATCTGGATTGGCACGATTTCATCATCAAGTAATGAAACTAACCACCGAACTGGCCGAATATACTTAAAGCTATACGTTGACCATTTCATCATGGTTGGGAAGTTCATCTTAGTGATGACATCCTTAATGCCGGCAGCTAAGACTTCTTTAGCCGTCTTACCAGCAGTAAACGTTTGAACGAAAACGTATGGCGTCCCCTTGATATCTTTAAAGACGATATCATCAGTTGATGCGCCTTGACCCTTTGAAAACCCAATGGCCGCCTTAGTCCAGTTGCCGTCCGCATCCTGAGCAATTTTCTTAGCAGGACCACGAACTTCTTTTTTGACGTCCGCTTGTTTGTCATCTAAGCCGCTAACTTCAACGGTCAACCGACGGGGGGTCGAAAACAGTTTAATGGTGTCAAAACTTAAGCGTTCATCCTTTAAGAACTTCGCCATCCGTTCTTTAAGTTGTAACACACTCGGTGTAACGACGTGTGCCGGCATTTCTTCCAAACCGATTTCAAGTAAATAAGTTTTAGCCATTATTTCGTCTCCTCCTGTGCATGTTTTAATAATGGGAAGCCCCGCTTTTCACGTTGCGCAACGAATTCCTTGGCAATCGACTTCGCCATGTTCCGAATCCGGTCTAAGTAACCGGCCCGTTCCGTAACGGAGACCATCCCACGTGCATCCATCAAGTTAAAGGTATGGCTACACTTCAAACAATAATCGTAAGCTGGGTGAACCAAACCATTCTTGATTTGGCGCTTAGCTTCCTTTTCATATTCATCAAAGAGCATTAATAATAGGTCTTCATTGCTATCTTCAAAGGCGTACTTGGAGTTTTCAAATTCAGGTTCCAAGAAGATATCGCCATACTTAACCCCATCGCCCCATTCGAGGTCAAAGACGGAGTTAACATCTTGAATATAAGAAGATAGGCGTTCCAAACCATACGTAATTTCGGAAGTGACCGGGTCAACTTCTAAACCACCGACTTGTTGGAAGTAAGTGAATTGGCTGATTTCCATTCCATCTAACCAAACTTCCCAACCAACACCGGCACAACCCATGGATGGGTTTTCCCAGTTATCTTCTACGAACCGAATATCATGTTCTAGGGGATTGATTCCTAATTTTTCCAAACTTTGTAAGTACAAGTCTTGAATATTTTCAGGTGATGGCTTCATCACAACTTGGAATTGATGATGTTGGTATAACCGGTTTGGATTTTCACCATAGCGTCCATCGGCTGGCCGCCGTGATGGTTCAACGTAGGCTGCGTTCCAAGGTTCTGGTCCGATTGCCCGTAAGAAAGTGTACGGACTCATCGTCCCGGCACCCTTTTCAGTATCATAAGACTGCATCAACATGCAACCTTGGTCTGACCAAAACTTTTGCAAGGTCAAAATGATCTCTTGCACTGATAATTTTTTGCTCATGGTTTTCCTCCCAAAATTAGTGACTGAATGGTTAAAGCCACAAAAAAAGTCCCCTGCCGTTTCAAAAAACGACATAGGGACGATTGATTTCGCGGTTCCACCCTACTTCTGAGTAACCTCAGCAGCTTGATTAATGTTTACAAAGCTCCGAGAGCGCCAATCAACTAGTTCAACTGGTCACTTTTCACCGTCGTGACCTCACTGTAAGTTCCAACTAATTCACTTTCTCTCATCAACACTTAACTATTCAGTTCTCCATAATCATAGCCGATGACGTGGGCTTTGTCAATCTTCATCACGCGGTTTGAGCGGCTGATACCAGCTACCCATTTGATCAATAAACCGCTTGGACTTTAGCCGTAATCCAACTGAATTATTATAAATTTCATCCAAGATTCGGCGCAACTCAGTCGCGGTATTCGGCTTCACCTTGATCGAGTGAACTTTCGCCAAATCCAAGACTGAAAATTGTCGCAAATAGAAAATTGCCGCCTGACTGGCGTGTAACCGGTGTGGGTCTAAATGCCAATGTTGTTGGCAGAGCAACCCACCGTAACTTTCCGAAAAATCAAACGGTAAGTCGGTCCGACCACAAACTGTGCACCCGCGTAATTCCGGAGCAACCCCAAACGCACCCAGCATTTGGATTTCGACAACGTTGGCAACTAACGCTGGTGCCACGTTTTGGTCGATCAACTGTAACGCACTAGTCAGCTGTTGATACCACCGCCCCACCGGCTGATTATCCGGGTAAGCAACGTCTAGCAAGTTCATGACGTAGGTTGCGTAGGCGTTTAACGCGATATCCTGACTGATGTTTTCAAAATACTGAACAGATTTAACGCTGTTAATGTACGATAGCCCGTCACGTAGGTCACCAACGTATTCACCCATGGTAAACGGCAATAGCTCCGCGGCCATTTTGAATCCCCGGCGCCGGGCACCCCGAATGAAAAACATCTTCTTACCGTATTCCGCAGTCAAAAACTTGATCAACATATCGCGTTCGCGGTAATCACGCCGAAACAGTAGAATACCGTTAAAGTTGGTAATCATTTGTTGGGCCATTTACTCACCTGCTACTTATTAATAATCGTCAGACCGATAACCATAGCTGGCTAACAAGTCTTGCCGATCCTTCCAGTTTTCCTGTACTTTGACCCATAGTTCTAGGTAGACCTTATCACCAAGTAGGTGCTCAATATCCTTACGAGCCATTGAACCGATTCGTTTCAGCATACTACCACCCTTACCGATGATAATCCCCTTCTGCGAAGACCGTTCAATAATGATCGTTGCTTGGACGTGAATCTTTTCTTCATCTTGGCGCTTGATCGAGTCAATAACCACCGCTGTTGAATGCGGAACTTCCTGACGCGTCAATTCCAAGACCTTTTCACGAATCAATTCAGAAATAATGAACCGTTCCGGGTGATCCGTAATTTGGTCTGATGGGTAGTATTGTGGTCCTTCTGGTAACCGTTCTTTTAGCGTTTCAACCAGTTCATCGACGTTATTTCCTTCTAATGCGGAAATTGGATAAACGTCTTTCCAAGGTAACGCATCCTTATACTGGTCCATGATCTCCAACAAGTGGTCAGGATGGACCTGATCAATCTTATTGATAACTAAGTAAATTGGCTTCTTAACGTTTTTTAACCGGTCGATGATGAAGTTATCACCCGCACCACGACGTTCATCCGCGTTGATCATAAACATCACCGCGTCAACTTCGCCAAGCGTTGATAGGGCTGACTTAACCATAAAGTTACCTAGGCGACTGTGGGGCTTGTGAATCCCAGGTGTATCAATAAAGACCATCTGGGTATCGCTAGTCGTGTAGATGCCTTGAATTCGATTACGCGTCGTTTGGGCCTTGTCGGACATAATGGCCACTTTTTGACCAACAATCCGATTTAATAGTGTTGATTTACCGACGTTAGGACGACCGATGATCGCCACAAAGCCGGAATGAAATGCCGTATTTTCTGCCATGAAATTTTCCTTTCTACAACCAGGCCATTACTAGTGGCCAGAGTTTGGGAACAAATAGAATTAGACCAACGATCACCGCAAAGGCCGCTGCAAAAACGACCGCACCAGCTGCGATGTCTTTCACCTTTTTTGCTAGCGGTTGGTAATGTGGTCCCGTAATTAAGTCACAAATGTTTTCAGCAATGGTGTTATTGATCTCACATAACATCACCATAAAAATTGCCAGGGATAACCAAAGCCACTGATTCGCGTCTAGGCCGACCCACCAACCGAAAAGCAACGCAATTGCGCCCAACACCAAGTGTGTCCGCATATTGCGTTCCTCAACAACAACCGTCTTGAGCCCGTTCCAGGCATGCAACCACGATTGCCAAAATGAATGGTTTTTACCGACTTGTAGCCGGTCAGGTCTATTTTTTGAGGCCATAAGCATCCAGAATTTGCCGTTGCAACCCAAACATCTCTGTTTCGTCTGCCGGCTTTAAATGGTCATACCCATTCAAATGAAGAAAACCATGCACCACTAAGTAACCGAGTTCCCGGGCTTGCGAATGGTCGAGAAAAGCTGCCTGTTCAGCAACTTTATCGACCGAGATCATAATATCTCCCAAATTTAATGGGAGTTCCTCAGCTAATTCCGGATCCATGATAATCGGATCATCATCTTCGTCGTCACTCATTGCAAAACTAATGACGTCGGTTGGACGGTCAACACCCCGGTACTGTTCGTTAATTTTTTGAATGGCATCGTTATTCATCAACGTCACCGATACCTCGGTGTCATCTTTTAATTTCAACGTTTGACCCGCAAGATCAATCAAGTCCCGGACAAGTTTTAATTGTTCTGGCGTCGCACCTTGCGTTGTTTGATCATATAATTCTAAATCCATAATTCCTCCGTTTACTTTTGTTCCACCTTGTCGTAAGCCGTAATGATTTTTGCCACGACTGGATTTCTAACCACGTCATCCGCCGTAAACTTAACGAATGAAACGTTACTAATACCGCCTAAGATGCGTTCAGCTTGAATCAAACCGCTAGTTGTATTACGCGGTAAATCGATTTGTGAAATATCACCGTTGACAATCATCTTGGCGCCAAACCCTAACCGGGTCAAAAACATTTTCATTTGTGCATTCGTTGTATTTTGCGCTTCGTCCAAAATCACGAAGGCGTGATCCAACGTCCGACCACGCATATAAGCCAATGGGGCAATTTCAATCACACCGCGGTCCATCAACCGTTGGGTATGTTCGGCACCATAGATGTCATAAAGCGCGTCATAGATGGGTCGTAAGTATGGATCAACTTTTTCTTTTAAGTCACCGGGTAAAAAGCCTAAACTTTCACCAGCCTCAACTGCTGGACGGGTCAAGATCAACTTTTCAACGTCACCGCGTTTCAGGGCAGCAATCGCCATTACCACAGCTAAGTACGTTTTACCAGTCCCAGCAGGACCAATCCCAAAGGTAATGTCGCTCTTATCAACGGCTTGAACATACTGCCGCTGACCAAAGTTCTTGACCCTGATCGGACGGCCTCGGTTATCTTTAATCAAGGTCTCCGAATACAGGTCCTTAAAATAATCCAAGGTGCCCCGGTTAACCATCTTAATGGCACTAATCACATCGGGTGCCCCAATTTGGATACCTTGCTTAATCAAACTAGTTAAATTATCTAAGACTGCTTGCGTATTATGAACGGCCGCTTCATCATCACCGCTGATCGTCATTTGGTCACCGAACACGTGTAAATTAACGTGTAGGCCATCTTCTAGAAGTGCCAAGTGCGCATCTTCTGGGCCTAACAGTGCAACTGACTGTGCTGGATCAGCAATCAGAAATTTTTGTTCATATTTTGAGTTTTCGGTCAAAAACGTGAACCCCTTTATAAACAGATTTAGTTACCATCATTACTAATGGTACCCGTTAGCATAACCACGCCGTTTAAACGGGTATTTGTTAACTAATCATAGCATAAAAATGCACCACCTACCAGCACGACCGCCCGCCTGTCAATCGCAATTAACGGGACACAAAAAGCCGAGGAATCACTTCCCCGGCTTAACCGTTAATTCAATAATGATTTAACTGTTTGGTTGATCAGTTTGCCATCGGCCTTGCCTTTCAGCTTAGGCATGACTGCGCCCATCACCTTACCGAAGTCACCTTTACCGGTTGCTCCGATTTGTTGAATGGCATCAGCCACCACTTGACGAACTTCTTCATCCGACAATTGTTTAGGCATGTACTTCTCAACGATTGCAATTTCAGCTTTAACACCGTCAACTAAATCTTGACGATTAGCACTCTCGAATTCGCTTAATGATTCACGCCGTTGTTTCAGTTCGCGTGAAATCACGCTAACCTCTTCTTCGGCCGTTAAATCGCGACCTACGTTGATCTTTTCATTCATCAACGCAGCCTTGAGCATCCGCAAAACACTAAGGCTTTGCTTGTCGCGTGCCTTCATCGCAGCTTTAAGATCACCATTGAGTTCATCTGTAAGACTCATTGGTTGCCCTCCTCATCACAAGTTAAACTTAGTAGTCACCTACTAAATTACTTGAAACGACGACGGTTCTTGCGCTTACGAGCTGCTTCAGACTTTAACTTCTTCTTCACACTTGGTTTTTCGTAGAATTCCCGTTTGCGGTATTCTTGTAAAGTACCACTTTTTGAAACGGTACGTTTAAAGCGACGAAGAGCATCATCAAGAGATTCGTTTTTACGAACGACTGTTTTTGCCATAATAAATTCCCTCCCTCCGAGCTTAAAAAGTAACCGTCAAATTATGCATACTTACATAACGCAACTGTTCTAGTAAATTATACATAAATCAAAATAGGGCGTCAACAAAAGTTTTAGAATTCTGACAAATAATCGTTAATAAGTCTGTTAATTCGGACAGTAAATCGTTTTCATAACCCCGGCGCTATGCTACACTGGAGACATTATCGAACCGAAATGAGGTTAATTTTATGTCAGAAATTAAAATTTATATTATCTCCGATTCCGTCGGTGAAACGGCCCATAGTGTCGCTCAGGCTGCCGCCGCCCAATTTTCCGAATACGAAATTCGCTATCAGCGCTTTCCGTTTGTTCGGACTAAATCTTTATTACAGACTGTTTTGGTCCAAGCAGAAAAAAATCACGCGGCGATTTTTCACACTTTTGTTGACCGAAACCTTAGCCAAACCGTCAATCAATTCTGTGAATCCCATTCATTACCCTACTATGACGTCATGACCCCCGCATTGGATACCTTCTCAGGCATCACCCACGTCCAACCATCGAACCACCCTGGGACGGTGCACGCGTTAAACACGAACTACTTTGATCGAATCAATGCGATTGAATTCGCCGTTACCTATGATGATGGTAAGAACCCCACCGGTTTTTTGGAAGCCGATGTCGTCTTATTAGGGGTATCACGGACATCCAAGACCCCATTGTCATTGTACTTAGCAAACCGCAACTTAAAAGTGGCCAACTTACCACTCGTTCCTAAAGCTCAGATTCCTGATGAAATTTGGAAAGTTGATCCTAAAAAAATCTTTGGGTTGACCAACGATCCCGAAAAGCTCAACACGATTCGGCGGCAACGGATGGTTCAATACGGCCTCAATCCTGACACGATGTATTCAAACACGGATAAAATCAAAGCCGAATTAGCCTATGCCGACGACATTTTCAAGAAGATTGGTTGCTTAGTCATTAACGTGGCCAACAAATCAATTGAAGAGACCGCGACCCTCATTACAGAAAGCCTCGGCAATTTCGACGCGGATCAATAACAATTTAAAATATAACTCAAAGTGGCCTGGATTTTTTCCGGGCCACTTTTTTTGCTTTCTACGATTAAAAATAGTTAACTTACTAACTAAAGATCGAAAGTGCTAATCGGACACTCGGAGGTTGCCACTGATGGCATCGGTCGTGAAGGTGGCCTTTGACCGGCGAATTTCCGGTCTTAGGCCACGGACGGTCTGAAACAGTTGCGCATTTTGCAACTGTTTCAGACGAGGGACCAGACCGCTTCTCAGGCTAGGCCCGGTCCCACGACCGCATGTCATCAGTGGCAACCGGAATAACTTACAAGTAACTAATTCTTATCGGTTTAGACACTGATACAACAGTACTTAATCCTTAAATTTAACTTTCATCATGTCTTTAGTTACTAACTAAACTATTCTGGCCGGTCAATTCCGACACTTGCCTTAAGGTAGGCGTCATCATCAGCGGCGTGCATCACTAAGTCGGCAATGGCCCGTCGTGACACGTTGTGACCGCCGAACGGTTCGCCTTTTTGCGTCACTTCATAATCGTCGCCCCCGTTGTCAAACCAACCTGGCCGTACGATCGTGTAGGCTAAGTCAGACGCTTCGATAACGTCCGCAGCCGCTCGGTAACCACGCAACATTGGATTGCTAGCCAAGTTGCCGTCAGCACCTAGGTAAGCTGGAATTTCATTGTAGATTCCCATGGAAGTAATGAAGATCAACCGTTTTACTTGGGCTTGATGCATCGCTGCAATAATACTTTCTGCCATTGCCTTTAAATCGCCACTTAAAGCGGCAAAAACAACGTCTTGCCCGGCCATCGCGGTTGCCAATTGATCGATATTAGTCACGTCACCCCGAATCGCCGTTTCCCGGTCTGACTGAACCTTAATGCGATCTGCGTGGCGTGCAAATAAGGTTAATTGATCCGCACTATTTGTCAAAAAATAGTCGCGCGTCGTTGAACCAACGGAGCCAGTCGCTCCAATAATTAAAACGTTTTTCATTTTTTGTCCTTCTTTTTAAAGTTAGTTTCATTTCTAATCTTACATACTAAACTGAAATTGCCTTTTAATACGTCGTCACAACCGCGGCGATAATTTGTAAGTTTTCCGCGACCCGTTGAATCGTCATAACCGTTTTTAACGGCCAGGCATGGCGGGCACTCCCGTGAATCGAAGCCGTCACCCGATTTTCGCCAGTGACTTACCAGCCATCACTCAGCTTGTCAACGGTGACGTGATCTTCTTGCGAATCAAAGTAAGCCATCTGACCTTCTTTGATTTCACTAAGCCATTCCGATCGCAGCTGAACATAGCCAGTCATGTGCGTCAGTGTAAATTGCGGCGCTAACAGTTGGTCGAGTTGGTCAACATCATCTGCCGCTAGTGCCAAATTATAGTTTCGATATACTGAAATTAATTCATTTTCCATTATAATCACCCGTATTCGTTATCAACATGCCCTTATTTTACAGCCTTGCAGTGACATTAAGGCAAGGGTTATTTTCTTTCACCCGGGACAATTAAGAAAATTGCCGCCAACAAGGCTAGGAGCAATAATCCTGACCCAGTTAAAATGGCGTTTCTAAAACCAACTACCGAATTGTTAGTCATATTTTGAACCGCCACTAAAATCGACAAGCCCACCGAACCACCAATCTGGTGCATCACGTTGACCACGCCGGAAGCCGCCCCAGCATCAGCACCCTGGGTATGGGCCACACCAGCTGCGGTGAACGGACTAAGCGCTAGGCCTTGCCCAATCCCGATAACGACCATCGGCAACGCAATCCCCAACCAGTAGCCAACACTTGGCGCAAAGAAGCTCAGCCAAAACATCCCTAATAATGTCAGACCAATTCCAATCACAAGTAAGCCACCGTTTCCCCATTTAGCCGTCAAACGAGCAACTTGCAACGCCACAATAAAGTTCACGATGGTCAACGGGAAGAAAGCGATGCCCGCCATCAAAGCGCTAAAACCTAACTGATTTTGCATCAATTGCGGCGTAATAAACCAAAAGCCCAACATTGCGCCCAAGTACAGGAAGCGGCCAATATACGCCCCAACCCGTTCACGGTCCGCAAATAGGCGTAGCGGCATGATTGGTTGCGCCGTTTTCCATTCCTGGTAAATGAACCCCATTAACATCACAATGGCTAAAACCAAGGCTGGTAGCTTCGCCCAAGTCCCGACAATACTATAAACCAAAGCACTCATCCCGATAAGTGACGTAATCGTACCAACCCAGTCGAGTTTGCCATCAGCTTGTCCATGGTCGGCCTTCAAATGGCGAATCGCCAAGTAAAACATCCAAATACTAATCGGCACATTGATGAAAAAGCCGACCCGCCAAGTTAATAAACTGGCAAAGATCCCACCGATAACTAAACTCACACTGGCGCCAATCCCCGCCATCGCCCCGTAATACGCAATTGCGCGAACCCGGGCCGGGCCTTCATAAGTATCCATCAAAATAGCCAGCGTTGTGGGTGCCAAAATGGCTGAGCCAATCCCTTGAAAAGCACGGGCAGCAATAATCATTGGGGCGTTAACCGCTAACCCAACGATCAGCGAACCTAATCCAAAGATAATCAAGCCAATTTCAAAAACTCGACGGCGTCCAAATAAATCCCCAGCGCGACCACCGAGTAGTAGGAACCCACCAAAGGTCAACGAGTACGCGCTGCTGACCCAGGAAAGGGTCTGTTGGTTCAGTCGTAATTCTTGGGCGATTTTCACCGTTCCCGTAAAGATAATCGAATTATCCAGTAAAATCATAAAGTAGCTGAATAGAATAATTAATAGAATCCAGTCAAAACGTTTGTTTTTAGTCATGTTGTACTCCTTGTCTTTAAGTGAATAAATGCAGTTTAGCCCCTTGAAGCTACTGCAAGGCAAGGAAAAATTTGAAATTTTTTAGGAAACCACAAAAAAACGCCCTGACTTGGTTTAGTCAGAACGTCGGATTAATTTGCTTTTAATAATGGCATCGGTTGCGAGGGGCAAGACGCTTCTCAGGCTTGGCCCGGTCCCACGACTGCATGTGGATTAGCTTACAACTCAACCTGACCGCTAGTATGTTTTACCGCTCATTTTCAACGTCATCAAGTAGATTTTCGTTGAATTGACCAGCCCGTAGCATGGCAATTTCATACTTATAAGGCGCGTGTTGGTGTTTCTTGTCTTCACCAACGTACGGTGTTTCCAAAATTTTACTAATATTATCTAGTTGTGGGTGGTGGCAAACATAGTTCAAGGCGTCAAAGCCAATGGTCCCCATCCCGATATTCGTATGACGGTCCTTATGTGCGCCCTGGGGATTCTTGGAATCGTTCAAATGAACAACCTTTAAACGGTCTAAGCCAATCACGTGATCAAACTCATTTAAGACACCGTCAAAGTCATTTTTAATATCATAACCCGCATCACTCGTATGACAAGTATCAAACGTCACCGACAATTTTTCATTGTGGGTAACCCCGTCAATCATGGCCGCGATTTCTTCAAACGTCCGGCCAACCTCAGTCCCTTTGCCCGCCATCGTTTCAATCGCAATTTGAATCTTTTGGTCAGGACGAATGACTTCATTTAAACCCTTCACGATTTGAGCAATGGCAACGTCAGCACCCGCACCAACGTGAGCACCGGGATGCAAGGTTAATTGGGTCGCCCCAACCGCTTCAGCCCGCTCGATTTCATGATACAAGAAGTCCGTTGCAAACTCAAAATACCCGGGTTTAGTCGTATTACCAAGGTTCACAATGTACGGTGCGTGGACCACGATCTGTTGCAGATCATTGGCCGCGATGACCGGCTGGGCCGCGGCAATGTTTAATTCATCAATTGGTTTACGACGCGTATTTTGCGGTGCGCCCGTATAGATCATAAAGGTGTTCGCCCCGTAACTGGCTGCCTCTTCCGCAGAACCCAGTAACATCTTTGGTGCTTTCATTGATACGTGTGATCCAAGTCGTAACATAACATCCCATCCTTCACTCATGATTAAAATAACACTGGCATGATTGCCAAATCACCCCGGTACCCAACTAAATAGTGCGCCTACTTCATTATACAAAAAAATGGTCGCTTCGGCATTAACCGACGCAACCATTGTCGTTTTTAAAATTAAATCATGTCAACGAACCGAGACCGGAACTTGTAATGCAGGTGCGAACCAATCAACAAGAAGAAGAGCACGACGCCCCAGAAAATAAGGGTTAAAATCGGCTGACTCCACATGTAACTGTCTGACCCTTGGTGGAACATCGAATTCCGAAACCCGTTGATCACGTAGAAGAACGGATTTAACTGTAAGATCCGGACAAACGGCGCCGGAAAACCAGTTGTTTGGAAGTTGAACAAAACACCTGATAAGTAGAACAGCATCCGCATCAAGGATTGCAATAAGATCTGCCAATCCCGAACTAACACGGAAACAGTTGAATTAAAAATGCTTAATGCAAACATCAGTGCCATCATGCAAATGAAGTAGTAGATCCATTGCAACCACTGTACAGCGGGGTAAACGCCATTAAAGAAACCCAGTGCGATTGAGAACACCAGCATCGTCCAGAAGGAGTTTAAGTTACCAACAATCCGAATCGAAGGTAATACCGAAACCGGAAACTTCA
Organism: Lactiplantibacillus paraxiangfangensis; assembly: GCF_036246185.1. Classification (NCBI taxonomy): domain Bacteria; kingdom Bacillati; phylum Bacillota; class Bacilli; order Lactobacillales; family Lactobacillaceae; genus Lactiplantibacillus; species Lactiplantibacillus paraxiangfangensis. The sequence goes on along the minus strand of NZ_BTPW01000033.1, from coordinate 8,225 downwards.
TTTTAGACACCATGTTGACCCGCTGATAAATACTCTTGGAACCGTCCAAAATTGCCCGGTTCATGAAGAACCAAGGGGTAATCCCGATAACCATCCACATTAAGTAGGACACCCCATCGAGATTGCTACCTTTTTTAAAGCCACCACTAAAGACGATCCAGTAAATCCCGATTTGAATTAACGGGTATAAATATTCCCAGGCTAATCCCAAGTAGTGGTTTTGATAGCTAGCTTGATCTTCATAGTTGGAGATCCGCCAAATGATGCCCCAATTCTGGAATTGTTCCTTAATTATTGATACGACCTCTTTCAAGGCACTGACACTTCCTATCTTTCATTGTGACATAACTAGTTTATTTTGGATAAAAGTAAGCTAAAGTCCGCTCAGTCGCGTGACCATCATTGTACGTGTTCCACAGCTGATTAAACGCTGCGACCCGTGGTGCTGCAGCGGGTGTCGCTAATTCGTCATTCAGTGCAACCGTCGTGGTCACCATCGGTCCCGGCGCCCACGTTTTGAAGTCTGCCTGCAGTCCGACCGCTTGATTGAAACTTTGCCAGTCAAAGACATAGAATACCATTTTCTGGCAATTTGGCAAGAGTGCATAGTCAAAAATAACGGACGAATAGTCGCTAATTAACGTATTGGTGACCGTTAACAGCTCGTCGGTACTAAATTCTGGTACCGCCGTTATTAGGTCAGGATACTGCGCCTGGAGCGCCGACGCTTGTTGCGCTAAGTGCGGGTGTAGCTTTACGATCAACCGCTGATTGGGTGCCAACCGAAGCGCTTTGAAATCAGCCGGCAAGTCAAATTGAACCCCCGCCCGATAAGTTGGGGCGTACAAGATCAACTCACAGCCCTTCAATTCAGGATGCTGAGTATAAATTGCTGCCCGGGTGGTTTCAATCCAACCAGTTTGTCGATAGCGGTCTGAGCGTGGATAACCCAACATCTGCATCCGGCTCATTGGCACGTGATAACTGTCCGCAAAAACCTGCCCCATCTTGTCAGAACCGACCACAAAGTCCGTAATGTGATTATAAACGGCTTGAAAACGGCGCTGATCACCAGCCGAACGCTCAGAAGTTTGCGGGTCACCCCAACCAAACGCCTTGACGGCTCCGCCAGCGTGCCATAGTTGAATCACCCGCTGATGGCGATGCCGGTAGACCCCGGCCGTAAAAGCGTAGTAATTATCGACGTACAGGTCCGCTGCCCGCGTTAACACTGGAATCCCGGTGAATACGAAACCCAGCGAATCGTGAAAAGCCTCCGTTGCGATGCCATCCCTTGCAAGCTTGGCCGCACCCGACTGCGCGGACGGCAAATAGTAAACTGTCAACCGATTTGGCACCCGTTTATTCAGTTGCCGAATAAAATCAAGGTTATCCGCGAAACTCATTAAATAAATGACGTGGTTCGATGTCTTAAAGTGCGCTAACCACGAAATAATTCTAATTAGCCAGACATAGATTTCTTTTTTCAAACCGGCCACCCTTTCACACTGTTAAATACAACAATTGATTATATCATATTTTACTTTTACACCCCTTCTAAACATGAATTACTTTATCGTTGCTTAATAATTACTTTTTCTTAAATAAAACTAATTGTTAGTCCCAAAAATAACGGGGCCGTAGTCTTCTGCTACTAGCCCCGTTATTGATAATATCTTTATTGATTTCCAGGTTTTATGGTTTAGGTTCGTAAAAGTGGCCCAAAATTTTAACCGTATCCGAAATGCTGACAAAGGCGTGTGGATCAGACTCCGCCATTGCGGCCTTTAATTCCGGCATCTCATAACGCGTAATTACGGTAAAAAGAATTGTCTTATCGTCATGTTGGTAAGCACCCTCAGCATTATGCACAATGGTCACCCCACGGCGAATTCGGTTCTGCACACTATCGATCACCGTCTTCGGGCGACTCGTAATGATCATCACCTGCATCTTTTGCTGACGCGTATAGGTCATGTCAATGACCCGACCGTTCACAAAGAGTCCCAAGGCGGAATAAAACGCGTATGGCCAGCCGTAAACGAATCCGGCAGCCACGATAATGATTGAATTAAACGCCATATTTATGGTCCCGATACTGCGGCCCGTCTTCCGGCGCAAGACGATCCCAATAATATCCAGCCCACCGGTCGAAATACCATTTTTAAGTGCGGTCCCGGTCCCAAAACCGTTCACAGCACCCCCAAAAATCGCACAGATGATTGGGTCATGTGTCAAACCAACCGGCGCGATCACCTTAATCATAATACTAGACAAGGCAACGGCTAAAAACGTATACATCGTAAACCGATGACCGATTGAACGCCACGCGATGATAAACATTGGCACGTTTAACAGGAACAACAGAGCCGCTGTTGACAGTTCAAATGGTAAGAATTTGGACATTAAACTATTAAATAGTTGGGCTAAACCGGTAATCCCGGATGAATAAATGTGACCTGGTGTCCAAAAGTAATTCATTGCAATGGACACTAGGATAGCGTAGATGAAGGCCGTTGACGCCTTGACCACGTCACGATGATGCTTGGATAACTGCTGAAAATCATCCATGAATTTGAGTGCTCCTTTACGTTTTTGCTTTCGCTATTGTAACACGCTTAACCGCTAACTGACGCGGTTTTACAATTTTCTACCAGAAGTCTCACAGTTCTCAGCAAATCCACATTTTGTTAATCAACCTTCGGCGTTGTTGCCCACTTTTTAGCGACGAAATCAGCCCGGCCACCCGCTTCTTGTTCAGCAAAGACGACCGGATTATTTTTATAAAACTGCTGATGTTCCGCTTCAGCTGGATAAAACGGCCCCGCGTCTTCAATGGTCGTCACGATTGGCTGTTCAAAGCGTTCACTAGCTTGTAGCGCTGCTTTCGAGGCTTCAGCGACCTGACGTTGGGCCGGACTGTTGACAAAGATGACCGGCCGATAGTTATCACCCCGGTCTTGAAATTGGCCCATCGCATCGGTTGGGTCCGTCTGGTGCCAATAAATCTCAACCAATTGCGCATAACTAATCACTTCGGGGTCAAACGTAATTTTAACCGCTTCAGTATGGCCCGTCGTGTGCGCCTTAACTTGCTGATAAGTAGGATTCTCCGTGTGGCCGCCAGTATAACCCGAAACGACCTGCTCAATCCCAGCTAGCTGGTCAAACGGCTTTACCATGCACCAGAAACATCCACCCGCAAAAATTGCTGTTTCCATTAAGATTCCTCCAATTAAGTTTTAATATAAATTTAACACTAACCAAAAAGAACGTCCAATCGCTGGATTGGACGTTCTTTCGCTGAGATAACTTAGTCTTGAGTCTCTTCGTCTGGTTGTTTCGTAATCAGAAGATCCAAGTCGGCCAATTGTTGGTCGGAAACCGTTGCCGGTGCGTTCGTCATCGGTTCGGAAGCCTTGGAGTTCTTAGGGAAGGCAATCACTTCACGAATGTTGTCATTACCAGATAACAACATTGCGAAACGGTCTAACCCGATTGCTAAACCGCCATGAGGTGGAAATCCCATGTCTAAGGCGTCTAGTAAGAAGCCAAACTGTTCTTGTGCACGTTCCTTGGTGAAGTTAAGCGCCTTGAACATCTTCTCTTGCAATTCACGGGTATGGATCCGGATTGACCCACCACCTAATTCGTAACCGTTCAAGATGATATCGTAAGACTGTGCGTGCGCTTTATGAGGATCTTCACCTTCGTTTAAGTAGTGAACATCTTCTTCATTTGGCATCGTGAATGGATGGTGCGCTGGTACCCAACGTTCGATCCCTTCATCGTATTCAAAGAGTGGCCAGTCAACGACCCATAGGTAGGCGTATTGATTTTCGTCAATCAAGTCTAATTCCTTGGCAATGGCTTTCCGCAAGTAACCAAGAGTGTCCGCAACGACTTTGAACTTGTCCGCAGCGAATAACAATAAGTCACCCGCTTTAGCTTCGGCTGCCGTCGTAATGGCTTCAAAATCGCCATCATTCTTAAAGAATTTTGCGACCGGGCCACTAAATCCGTCTTCAGTAACTTTCATCCAGGCTAAGCCCTTTGCGCCAAAGCGCTTTACGTATTCCGTGTAGGCGTCAATCTGTTTACGGGAGTACTTGTCAGCGCCACCCGGTACAGCGATCGCTTTAACTTGGCCACCAGCTTCAAGAGCATTGTCAAAGACCTTAAAGCCAGCGTTCTTAACGGCATCCGCCATGTCCTTTAATTCCATCCCGAAACGAATGTCAGGTTTTTCAGAACCAAAGCGGTCCATGGATTCTTGCCACGTAATCCGTTTGAATGGTGCCTTAATGTCAATCCCCTTAACGTCTTTCATGACTTTTTGGATTAACCCTTCCGTATACGACTGAATTTCTTCGGCCGTTAAGAAGGACGTTTCCATATCAATCTGCGTAAATTCAGGTTGACGGTCCCCACGTAAGTCTTCATCACGGAAACAACGGGCAATTTGGTAATAACGGTCGAAACCGGCACCCATTAATAACTGCTTAAAGAGTTGTGGTGATTGTGGTAACGCATAGAAGTGACCTTGATAGATCCGTGATGGTACTAAGTAGTCACGGGCCCCTTCTGGTGTTGATTTCGTCAAAAATGGCGTTTCAATATCGTAAAATTCGTTGTCATCAAAGTAACGGTGCGCAGCCTTAGTGATCCCATTACGAATCTTTAAGCCGCGTTGCATTTCAGGCCGACGTAAGTCTAAGTAACGGTACTTCAACCGTAATTCGTCTGAAACGTTGATGTTATCTTGAATGTAGAATGGTGGGGTTTTGGCCTTATTTAAGATCTTGGCCGAGTGGATTTCAACTTCCACCTTCCCAGTCTTCATCCGATCATTAATTGCATCGGCGTTTCGGTCAACCACTTTTCCTTGAACTTCAATCACGTATTCGCTACGTAATTGATCCGCAACGTCCAAGGCGTCCTGTGAAAATTCTTGACTGAAAACTAATTGGACGATGCCTTCACGGTCCCGTAAATCAATAAAGATCAAGCTCCCAAGGTCCCGGCGTTTTTGTACCCAGCCTTGTAAAGTGACTTCTTGACCTAAATAATCTTCATTAACTAGGCCCGCATAAGTCGTTCTTTTCATTAAAAATTCCTCCTTATTTGCTAGTTAAAATTTGATCAACATGGTTAAAAATATCGGCCATGGCAACTTGGCGTTCTTCACCAGTCGCCATTTCCTTCATATTCACGACTTGATCAGCCATTTCGGTTTCGCCAACCGTCATCGTATAACGCGCATTCAACCGGTCCGCACTCTTGAATTGTGCTTTCGGTTTGCGGTCCAAGTAGTCCCGTTCAGCCGTGAAACCAGCTTCCCGGACAGCTTGAACTAACTTAAGAGTTGTGGCGCTGGCGGTTTCACCAATACCAACAACGTAAACGTCCAACGAATCGTCCGTTGGAACGGCCACGTTTTCAGCGTCCATTAAGACCAACAAACGTTCAACCCCCAGGCCAAACCCGACACCAGAGACTTCGGGACCGCCGAGTTCTTTAACTAACCCGTTGTAACGGCCACCCGCACAAATCGTCGTGTAACCTTGGCCAAGCGACTTAGAGTTCGTCATGATTTCAAAAATCGTATGGTTATAATAATCCAGCCCACGCACCATCGTTGCGTCAACTTCGTAAGGAATGTCCAAAGCTTCCAAGTAAGCCTTCGCTTGGTCAAAGTGGTCCTTAGCTTCTGGCGTTAAGTAATCCAGAATTGAAGGGGCGTCCGCCACAAACTTCTGATCTTCTGGCGCCTTACTATCTAAGACCCGCAATGGGTTTTTGTGTAACCGTTCCTTGGAGTCATCACTTAGTTCTTCAAAGTGTGGTTCCAGGTAATCGATCAACGCTTGTCGGTAGTCATCACGCGTTTGTTGGTCGCCCAACGTATTGATAGCCAGTTTTAAATCGTTCAAGCCAAACTTTTTAAGTAAGTTATAGCCCATTGCAATGACTTCAACGTCTAACGCGGCACTTTCACTCCCAAAAGCTTCCACACCTAATTGGTGGAATTCACGGAGCCGCCCTGATTGGGGCCGTTCGTAACGGAACATTGGTCCCATGTAATAAACCTTATAAGGCTTTAGAACTTGTGGACCGTATAACTTGTTTTCCACGAAAGCCCGGACAACACCAGCCGTACCTTCTGGCCGGAGCGTGACATGCCGATCACCCTTGTCGTGAAAATCGTACATTTCCTTAGTCACAATATCGGATGTGTCACCAGCCGAACGTGAGAAAACTTCAAAGTTTTCAAACATTGGCGTGCGAATTTCTTTAAATTGATAGGTCTTAAATAAGTCGCGAGCCGTTTGTTCAACGTACTGCCACTTCTCACTGTCACCGGGTAAAATATCTGCGGTGCCCTTTGGCCGTTGGTATCTCATTAGTTACTTCCTCCTTCTAATCAAATCGACAAAAAAAGCGCCCCTGAATATAATCAAGGGCGCTTTTAGCGCGGTACCACCTTTATGAGTACTATCTGATAACGTCTGTAATCACAGGCGGAACGTTCCGTTCACCTCAAAAGCGTCTCCTCATTGCTCGCAATCCGGAATTCTCAGCACTACCGGTCTCTGGTTAACGCGTTGCACAATGCTCTTACTTTCTCTGCGGTCGATTTATTAACTTACAATTAAAACTACACGAAAACCGCCGAAATGTCAACTGATGCTCGTAAAATAATGGCAATTACCGCCGAAAAATCATTTTTTTGGTATACTGGGTAAAGTATTCTGAAGAACGCAATTACTAAATTTAGTTGGTGACCTATTCATGCAAGTGTTAAAAAAATTTTGGCGCCAAATAACTGTTTCGCTGGTCTTCATCGGACTCGTGGTTGGCTTCGTGGTTTTACTCGCCACGAACAATACCGCCACGGTGAACATCGCAAACGTTAATATTCGCCAAGGTCCCGGGATGAGCTACGCCATTGCGGACGCTACGACCAAAGGGACCAAAGTTCACATTATTAAGCGCAAAAATAACTGGCTATATGTTCGTTATGCGGATCATAAGTTTGGCTGGATTGCCAGCTGGCTCGTCAACGAACACAACACCCAATTAACGCGGACGACCAAAATTTCCGAAGCCACCATCGTCCTCGATCCCGGCCACGGGGGCTCCGATTCCGGCGCACTCTCCAGTCAGGGGAAAATGGAAAAAACGTATACGCTGCGCGTCGCTAAGGTCGTTGCTAAACGGTTACGGGCTGCGGGGGCTCACGTCGTCATGACTCGTGACAGTGACGAATACGTTGGTCTGAGTGCCCGGCCCGCGATTGCCAATAAGCTTCACGCGGATGCCTTTATCAGTTTCCACTTTGACAGTTCGCCCGAAAAGAACCAGGCTTCTGGTATTACAACTTACTATTACCATAAGGCAAATTCATTGACGCTTGCTAATGACCTTAGTAAGAATGCTTCGACGTTACCGATCCAAAGCAAGGGCGTTGACTTTGGGGACTTCCTAGTCATTCGCGACAACTCGGTTCCGGCCGTCCTCATGGAATTAGGCTATATCAATGATAAGTCCGACTTTAAGACCATCAGCTCTAGCCAATACCCTAACGAGGTGGCCCACGCCGTGTATGCCGGCCTCACGACTTACTTTGCCAACCAATGATTTTCTCTTAATCGTAATCGGATAAAAAAACACCTCGGAAATCTAATATTTCTGAGGTGTTTTTTGGTCTTGGGACTTCATTGATACCCAGAATTAGCACGGCACTACCACGTGAAATTTAGGCTCTAGAATATTGGGTGTTGATGGAAATCCATCAACACCCAGTTTTTGTGTAAAATAAAAGGACAACTTCCCCCAATGCACCACCCGTACCGACCAAAGTAAAAGTAAAGGCAAGTGAGAAAAGATGTCCCAAAATCATTTTATCGAAGATACTCTTCAAATTAAAGACCCAAATATTATTTGTACTGATATTGATAGTAGTAATCCAAGCAAACAGGTCATTCACGCTAAACTGACCTATCCTTTAAAGAACTGCCCACTTTGTGGCCAGCCCGAAGTAGTACGTTTTGGGACTAATCTAATTAATGTCAGAATGCCCCCAGTCAAAGAACGACCAATTATTTTAAAATTGCGTAAGCAACGTTATCGGTGTAAATCCTGTAAGCATACTTTTAGCGCACAAACATCATTAGTTAAACCGCATTGCCAGATATCAGAAGATACGAAGCAAATGATTATCT
>NZ_BTPW01000032.1:0-25487 GCF_036246185.1 Lactiplantibacillus paraxiangfangensis | reverse complement strand
AATTGGTCGCGTTTTTACACACGAATTCGGATTGAATTTACAATTCAGAACAAAAAAAGGAAACCAATTCGAAAATGAATTGGTTTCCTCATAAAGTTCCTCATCAACAGCCGTTGACAAAGAGCCAATTAAAAAGGCGTAAAACCAGCAATTCTGCCAGTTTTACGCCTTTTTGTTACGCTGAATTTACTTAATTACTGCCTCAATTGCGTCGTTAACAGCCGCTTTTTCGGCTTCAACCAAGTCAACCCGACTTGAGATGACCTTGGTGTCCATCTTGATTTCACGAGTTAAACCAGGAGTGTTGATCTTTGGTTCAAAGAAGGCCTTAAATTCTGCCAACCGTTCCTTGGTATGGAAGAGCCGTGAAATAACCGTAATGTACGTGGAGAATTCCATGTCACCACCGACCGTTGCTTCCAACCAGTCCCAGTCGTTTCGAATCCAATCCCAAGCTAGCTGTTCGCCAGTGTGGTTGGCCAGCACGCCGCGGAACCAAGCCCGCAAATCTTGTGGCTTGATCGTGGCAGCGTCTTCGAACGCATCAACTAATCGGCCTAATAACTTCGTATCCGGCGTTGCGGTCAACGCATCGCAGATATCCGCCTTGTAGCTAGCGTCAGAAGTCTTCCGGTACGTGTTTAGTAACTGGTCAAAGAGGGCCGCGTTACCAAAGTTTTTCACTTCGTTCCGTAAAACGAAGACCCGGATATCAGCTGGTAAACTAGGTAATTGCGCTTGATTACCTTCAAATAATTCGTGTGCAGCCAAAATCGCTGCCTTGTTTTTAGCAAACAGCGCCGCACTTAAAACGTATGGCCGCGTCAACTGGTCATCGTTGGATTCGCCCGCTTTAGGCATCCAACCTAACCGTTGAACTTGACCCGCACTTAATTGATCGTAAAGTGCTTGTAAGTGTTGTTCTTCATCAGAATCCGGCGTCACAAACTTGCGTAAATTGCCGGCTAATTGGTACAACGCCGCGTTAACGACCGTTGAATGACTGTCCGCGAAGCGGTCCAACAAAGGAACGACGCTCGCGTAAGACATTTGCCGACCTTCAGCCAATAAACGGTAATCTTGCAACAACTGTAGTTGATCAATCGGTGTTAAGTCGTCGACGTGTGCCAAAATGTCGTCCATCAAGGTTTGGTCGTATTTCACGATAAAGTGTGAATTATTCCCAACGTTTAAACGGAATGGTTGTCCATTCGCCTGCCGTAATGCTTGGTAGTCACCGAGCACTGCCGTGTGATCACTGAGAATAGCGGGTGCCGCCTTGTAGTTACTGTTAAGTGGTAACTTCCATTGCCGCCCTGCTTCGTGACCTTCACCGATAAAGAACTGTTGTTGTGTGATCGTCAATTGACCATCTTTGACCGCTGCCGTCAAGACTGGATACCCAGGTTGTTCCAACCAAGTATTCATGATGTCGCCAACTTGAATACCCGAAGCATCGCCAAGCGCTTGCCACAAGTCATCCCCGGTCGCGTTACCGTATTTATGGTTAATGAAGTACTGCTTCAAGCCCTTACGTAAGGCGTCGTCGCCAATCATACCGCGGACCATAACTAACATCCGGGCACCCTTGGCGTAGACGATTGCGCTGTCGAAAATCGAATCGATTTCGGCCGGGTCTTCCACTTGAACGTGCACGGATTGAACACCGTCCGTCGCATCCCGTTGTAGCGCCATGGAAGCTTCGGAAGTCTGGAAGGTTTCCCAGATATGCCAGTCTGGTTCAAGCGCATCGATAGCCACGTATTCCATCATGTTAGCAAAACTTTCGTTAAGCCATAGGTTATCCCACCACTTCATGGTTACTAAGTCACCAAACCATTGGTGAGCGAGTTCATGGGCAATTACCGTGGCGACACGTTGTTTGATTTCAAGCGCCGTGTTATCAGGATCTAACAGTAAGTAGGCTTCCCGATACGTCACCAAGCCCCAGTTTTCCATCGCACCGGCTGAAAAGTCTGGTAAAGCCAGTTGCCATGAATGTGGTAATGGATATGGTGTCTGGTAAAAGTCTTCGTAAAATTCAATCGAACGTTTTGCAATGTCTAACGCAAAATCAAGCTCGTTTGCTTGGTGCGCCTTGGTTCCAAATACGCCGACCGTTACGCCACTCTTTGTCTTCGTTTCCTTACCTTGTAATTCTCCGAAGGCAAAGGCAATCAAGTACGTTGACATCCGAACCGTCGTATCGAAGTAGTGCACGCCGTCTGCTTCACGTTTTTCGGGCATGTTGCTTAAAATCGTTTCGCCGGCATGTTCGTCATACTTAATGGCTAAATCAAAGGTCGCCTTGGCTTCCGGTTCGTCCACACATGGGAAGGCCTGCCGGGCAGCCGTGGTTTCAAACTGAGTCCCGATGATTTGTTTTGGTTCACCGTTAACTTCGTAATATGACGGGTAAATCCCCATCATGCTATCAGTTAGCTTGGCACTGTAAGCAATTGCCAGCGTCACTTTACCGGTCTTCGCCAGGTCAATCCGAATTCCTTGAATATCGTTATCAACGGTAAACGGCACATCCTTGCCATCAGCCTGTACGGATGCAATTGATAAGAAGTTTTGATGAATTAGGACTTCTTTCGCTTGGGCCTCACCAGTAATGGTGGATTTACCGGAAAACTGCTTCTTTTCACGGTTAATGTCGATATAAATGTCGTAATGTTCTGGTTGGAAAGTTTCGTAAAAATGCGTTGTCTCTGCCATGTTTTTCTCCTCGTTTTTTCAGAATACTTTCATTATACGACATCTCTATCTAGAATGTGCTATTACCGGTTTAATAACGCGGAAATCACTACTGTAATAACCACTTAGTACGTTTTTCATTCAAAGAATTTTGCGCGCATTTGTTTCAATTCACACGGCCAATCAGTATTAACCATTTTGACCCCTAATTGGGCGATTCGCCCCCAGCCATCCGTCATTGGATCACCAAATAGCGACTGCTGGTCATCAAACGCGCCAAACAATTCAACGGCTTTGCCACCGGGCGCACCCAAGTTTAGCCCGTTGCCTAACGAAGCCAAATGCTCATCCGAAATTCGTTGAAAAAAGGCCTCGGTCATAATCGTTTGGTGCCGCTTTTCAATAACCGTCTCTAACCCCACAAAGTTGATGGGCGCGTCTAGCTGCGTAAAAGTACGGGCTAAATCATCGGCGTTTCTGACGATTGGAATGATCATGTATTTGCGCGGATGACTTGCTAACAACTCATAGTTTTCCGTCGTGGGAGCCACTTTAATCATGATCTGTGATAGTTGGTCCGGATAGTGGTCCAATTTGGCCAGCAGTAATGGCAAGTGCTTTTCATTACGGTCAAAGTGGATCAACATGTCCTGTGGAATATTTCGCATAAAGTTATCAAGCGTATCAACGTGCTGGGTCGTCTCCGCCCCGACGCCGTTATACAAATGTAGCGTCTGCAACTGCTCCAAGTCCATTTCTGAGACATTGATTTCACGGTTAAATAACTGGCGCTCACGATTAGGATGGATCATCACCAACTCGTTATCAAAAGTTGGTGTGGTGTCCGTTTCCATAATATCGGCACCCAATAATCGGGCTAGCCGCATTGCATCGACCGTATTTTCAATAATATTAGCATGGGCGAACCCCCGGTGACACGCAATTAGAAACGGCAACACCTGCAGACGTTGATTAAACAATTGATTGATGGCTTGATATTCCGGTTTTCCATACATTAAGTCGTCCCCCTACATCATAAGCGTGGTATCTTTGGCATGTTTACGCACGGCGTAAAGTAGCAAACTTCCAATTCCTACCAACAAGACTGAATAAATTAGATTCACAACTAGTCCGTTAACGCCGAAACTGGCTGTCCCGCTATTCGGATCAGTGTTATCCCGGATAACGACGCCCAACGGTGTAAACGAAGGACTATACAGAAAGACCGTCATATCATATTCAGCTAAATGCGCCAGCGTGTTCATGCTAAATACCGCCAGCGAACTATCCCGAATGGCTGGCAAGCCGACATCAAAGAATGCGCGGGTTGAAGAAGCTCCCAGCATGACCGCCGCTTCTTCTAAGGCCCGGTTTTGACCATGAAAAGCAGCTTCCATAAATCGAATGGAGTACGGTAACCTTGAAACCACGTAGCCAACCAGCAATAAGATTAACCCTCCCGTCAGAATCTGATTTCCAACGAGCCACTGGGGCTGACCGTAAGTAGTTACTAATGCTAGTGCAATTAACGGTGCCGGTAACAACCACGGTAAGTACATCACCGCAATTTCACTACGTTCCAGCAGGTTCTGGCGACGCTTTAAAACGGCGATTCGTCCCAAGAACATCCCCATAATCAGCGCAATTCCCGCACTCAGTAGTGCATAACTCAAACTCGTCACAATGGGCATGATCGTGTCTGTCGTGGTCAAAACGTTTTTATAATTTTCTAGCGTAAAACTGTAGATTCGTCCCATTGAAACCGAATGATCATCAGTAAATGAAAAGATGACGACTAATACGAACGGGAAGATCAAGATAAACCCAATCAAATAGGCCATAAAATGAACGATGCCGTTAATTACTGGATTGGCGATTTGCTGCTTTTTCATTGGCGTTGCCACTTTAGTTCGAAACGCAACGTTACGCCGCCGGTCAATGATCATCCCAATCCCAAAGATAACCAGTTGCATCAAACCTAAGATAATCGACAATGCCACCGCTAAATGTCGTGAATAAGTATCCATGGCAAAGGTTAGGATGGTCGGCGCAATGGTCTGAAATTTCGTCCCGCCAAAAATCAGCGGTGCGGAGAACGCGCCAATCCCGGTTTGAAACAAGAAAATCGTTAAAGTGGTCACGGTCGGGGTCAACATCGGTAAGACGACTTGCCGCAAGACTTGGAACTGACTCGCCCCCATCAGCTTAGCCGCCTCTAACATTTGGTAATCCAAGTTAGCCAAGGCACCCTTCAAAAACATCATGTGATTAGCCGTACAGGTGAACGTCATGATAAACAGGACTGCCGGTAACCCTTGAAACCAGTTGGCCGCTAACGTTGGAAAAACGTGGCGTAATAGTTGCGTCACAAAACCGCTTTCCCCGTAAATAAATAGGTAGCCGCTTGCAACCACAATTCCGGAATACACGATGGTCGACATGTAAATGAGATTGAGCCACTTTGCTCCCCGAATTTTAAAATAGCTAACGGCCAAGACCATGAAAACACCCACCACGTTACACGTAATGCTCAACAGCAATCCCAATAACAGGCTGTTCCCTAAGCTGGCCAACGCAGCGTGGGCCGTAAAGATTTGACTAAACGAGGCCACCGATACCGTTCCCGCGTGCCAAAAAGCGGATAAGAAGATTTGCAGATTGGGAAACAGGACAAACGCTACAATCAGCCAAGCTAAAAATACGAGTATCAATCCATACCAGAACTTCTCAAGACTACCGCGCTTGACGCTCATACTAGGGCCCCCTCACGGTAACTTAGGACGGATTTTGTCGGTAACACCAAATTCACCTGGTCTCCAACCTTGAATTCTGATCTTGAGTGTTTATTAATCACGGTCAACGGGCCGTAAACGGTTGTCACCACGTAGCTAAAATAAAAGCCTAAAAAGTTAGCCGCCACAATGTGACCATTTACCGTCACCTGTTCAGCACTAGCTGATACCGGTTCCGCCGTAATGGCAATTTTTTCCGGCCGAATATAGTGATGCGTCCCGTTAGCCGGTTCACCCGGCATCAACGCGTCAACTTGATTGGCCTCCCCAACAAACTGGCTGACAAACTCAGTCTGAGGCCGCTTGTAAATTGCTTCTGGTTCGCCCAACTGTTCCAAATGACCGATGTTAAATACGGCAACGTGATCAGACATCATCAACGCTTCGCTCTGATCATGGGTCACGTAAATCATGGTAATCCCAGCATCATGCTGAAGTTGCTTCAATTCATTGCGTAACTGTTCACGCAATTTAGCATCTAAGTTAGACAAAGGTTCATCCAACAATAACAATGGCGGTTGAGGGGCCAACGCTCGGGCGATTGCGACACGTTGCTGCTGTCCTCCAGATAACTCCGCCACCCCCTTCTTCAGCTCAGCACTCGTCAAGTGTACTAAATCAGCAACTTGCCGCACTTTTTGTTGAATTTCAGGTTTAGATTGCTTGGCAAGCTTTAAACCATAGCCAATATTGTCAAAAACAGTCATATTTGGAAATAACGCGTAATTTTGAAACACCATCCCGATATGCCGGGTACTCGCCGGTGCCTTAGTGATATCTTCCCCATTTAGAATCACTTGGCCTTCGCTAACCGGGTTCAAGCCTGCAATCGCACGCAACGTTGTAGACTTGCCACAGCCAGACGGTCCCAGCAGCGTAAAGAATTCATGTTCCTGCACATTAAAACTGACCTTTTCAACCGCCGTAAAATTATTGTATTTCACAGCAAGGTTCTTTACTTCCAACAAATTAAACTCCCCCAAGACTAGAACTAATTAAAGTAATTTAGTGAAATCTTTTGAATCCATTTATTAATATTTTTGTTGTACCATTTCATATCAAGATTGGTTACTTTGATATCTTTCAACATTTCCTTTTCCTTTGGATCAATCGCTGAAGCCGCTTTTTTATTTAATGGCCAAGTGTGGAACTGCTTAGCAATCTTCTTTTGCGTGATAGCACTTCCCAGCCACTGGGCAAAGCGTTCAGCGTTCTTAGTGTCGCCAGATTTTTTCACGACCCCGACTTGTTCAATAACCTGGGGACTGCCATCCGTAGAGTTAATAATCTGTGGGTCAAAATTAGACACCTTTTTAATGCCTAAAAGATCACTGGAGAACGTGTAACTGACCGTTGATTCTTTCTTGGCAATCGGATTTGAGAAGAGTTGTGGGTTACCGAACTGTTTCCCATTTTTAAAGAAGTTCTTGATTGCCGGCCAAGCCTTTGGTGAAACACCATCTTTTGCGCTGTCGTCTTTATACTTTGCAAGGATGTTAGCAATCACCATTTGATTCGTTTGCCCGTTGATCCCGGTCTTATTAGGCACCATATACTTATACTTAGCCGTGCTAGTCGTTAAATCAGACCATGCAGTTGGCAAATCTTGTTTGGCCGTCTTGCTATCAGCAATCTGAATGATCAACTGGCGCGTTAACGGGTAGAAGTAGCCGTTACCTTGATCATCACCGGATGCTAAGTCCTTTTGCCAATCCACATTGAATTTTTTCAAGATTCCTTGTTGTTGTAATTTTGTGAAACCGAATTGTGATGAGCCATAGACCACATCCGCAACCGGTTTATTCTTTTCTGAGACCAAGCGGTTAATCACATCGCCACCGCCAAGGCTAACGGGGGTAATGGTAAAACCAGCTTTCGCAGCTTCCTTTTTTAGCCAGGCGCCCCGTCCTCCCGATAACGAGTTCGAATAGAGCACGATCTTATGTGACTGGTTGGATTTACTACTTCCCTTACTTTGTTGCGAGCAACCTGCAAACAGAACAACTAACGAACTTAATGCTAACCAACGTAACCCGATACTAATGCGCTTGTTCATTTTCATAATAGCCAACTCCCTAAAAAATTTAATTAAGTCACACAAGCATTATTCCATTCCTACTAGGCACCAATAATCATGGGTTAGTAAAATCTTCGTAAAGAGTGAGTAAACCGGAAGCTTATAATAGAATAATTTTAATATTTAAATTAACCAGCTTTCAGAAATAAATCAGTCAGTTTTCAGATAATTGTCTTTAAATATGGCGATAGCGGTCAATCATCATCTCATCAAATCTATCGGTTCCTTTCTAAATAAATTTATTGCGCCACTTTCCTGAACACAAA
Source organism: Lactiplantibacillus paraxiangfangensis (assembly GCF_036246185.1). Lineage (NCBI taxonomy): Bacteria > Bacillati > Bacillota > Bacilli > Lactobacillales > Lactobacillaceae > Lactiplantibacillus > Lactiplantibacillus paraxiangfangensis. The sequence goes on along the minus strand of NZ_BTPW01000032.1, from coordinate 17,652 downwards.
AAAACGACCCGGTCATTGGACTAGGTCGTTTTTTGGATTAATACTAGCTAAAAATCGTTTTATTCAATCGTTGCCCCACTCTTTTTATCAAAGAAGTGGGCCTTACTCATTTCAAACGCCATTTGCACGCTTTCACCCGGCTTGTGAAAATCACGGGCGTTGACCTGCGCAACGAATTCGGTGTCGCCCGTCTTCGAATAGAGGTTTGAATCCGTTCCTAAGAATTCGGAAACTACCACTTTCGCATTCACAACGGCATTGGGGAACGTGGTCAACGCCACTTGCTCCGTATGAATATCTTCCGGTCGCATCCCTAACGTCACGTCCTGATCCTGGTAGCCCTGCTCCCGCAAAATCTTCAGCCGGCCTTCCGGAACCTCGACGTCAAAACCCTTATCGTTAGCGACGCGGTTGCCATGCAGATGAACGTCAAAGAAGTTCATCGCGGGCGAGCCAATGAACCCGGCCACAAACTGATTGACCGGCTTATTATAAAGCTCATCCGGCGTCCCAATTTGTTGCACCTTGCCGTCGTTCATGATAACGATTCGATCCGCCATCGTCATCGCTTCGACCTGATCGTGGGTCACGTAAATCATGTTCGTCTTCAGACGCAGGTGTAACTGTGCGATTTGAGTCCGCATATCGACCCGCAACTTGGCGTCCAAGTTGGATAACGGTTCATCCAGTAAAAACAGGCTGGCATCGCGGACAATGGCCCGACCCAACGCTACCCGTTGCCGCTGCCCACCGGATAACGCGCCAGGCTTACGCCCCAGGTAATCACTAAGACCTAAGATCTCTGCGGCATCGGATACCCGTTTCTTAATCTCATCGCGCGGCGTCTTCCGAATTTTCAGCCCGAAACCCATGTTATCGGCAACCGTCATGTTTGGGTACAACGCGTAGTTTTGGAAAACCATCGCAATGTCACGGTCCTTAGGCTGAACTTTATTCACCACCTGCCCGTTCATGTAAAGATTACCTTTAGTGATGGTTTCTAGTCCCGCGACCATCCGCAAAGTCGTCGACTTCCCACAACCGGACGGGCCCACAAACACCACGAACTCCTCATTCGGAATCGACATATTAAAGTCCGTAACTGAGTAATCCTCATTTCCTTTATATTTCTTATAAATATGATCTAATTTAATTTCAACCATTTTGAGTCACCCTTTTAGTTATAAAACCTACAACCATTAACATTAGCGCGTTGTTTGCCGGCGAATCAGCTGGTAAGGCACGTGGCGTTCAATATTCGTTTCCGGCTGGTGGCCATCGACCAATTCTTGAATCAACCGGGCCGCTTCCTGCCCGAATTCATACGGCTGTTGCGCAACCGTTGATAAGGCCGGCGACACGTATGCACCGATGTCTAGCCCGTCAAAGCCAATCACACCAACGTCACCGGGAACACTTTTGTCCATGTCCTTTAAGGCTTGCAAAACGCCCAGCGCCATAATGTCACTCGCACAGAAAAAGGCGTCGATTGTCGGGTCCTGCTGCAGCGCCTGCTTCGCCATCAAATTCGCAATCTGTTCATCGTAATTGGCATATTGAATCAAGCTCGAATTGATTTTAAAGCCGGCGTCACCCAGCGCTTTCTTATACCCGCGTTCCCGCAAAATACTCACCGCGGCGTCGTAAGTGCCGTTCATCATATCAATATTTTTATAACCGGCTTTAATTAGACTGTTGACCGCGTCCTTTGCCGCAGTCAGATTATCGGTCGTAATCGACCCGACCCACTGATTAGTGGGCACGGCCATGTCGATCAACACGGTCGGCACGGTCGTCGTCTTCAGCTGTTCAACGTAGGGATCATTTTGATGCAATCCTTGCATAATGACCCCAGTCACGTCGCGCTCGCTGCAAAATTGTTCGTAGGTTTTGCCCCTTTGTTTTTGCGTCGTCATTGCATAAAATGCAAATTCAAAATTCTGTTCCTCCGCGTAATCCAGAACACCATTCAAAATCGACATCGGAAAGTTGTTTTTAGGTTGGTAGACCAAGTCGTTAAACACTAACGCAATCGTTTGTAATCGTTTCGAAGAGAGCATACGCGCGGCGATATTCGGAACGTACCCAATTTGCGACGCAATTTTAAAAACGTGCTGCCGCGTTGCTTCGCTGATATCTGGATAATCGTTAAACACCCGCGATACCGTACCGATTGAAACGTTTGCTTGCCTGGCCACGTCTTTGATTGTCACCTTTTTCAAGCCGCCACCCTCTTCCAGACCGGACGGCTACTTTTCGCCATCCATCCGAACACCTTGTAAGAAATACCCGTTAAAGATAATGTACAAGATAATAATTGGAATAATCGAGACGATACTGGCCGCCATGGTATGATCCCAGCGGACCCCCGCAGCCTGACTCGTGAAGGTTTGTAGCCCTAACGTCAGCGTGTACTTCTTTGGCGTTGAAATATACAGCATCGGTTGCATAAAGTTATTCCAAAAGCCCATGAAGACGAAGAGCGCTTGTGTCGCAATTGACGGCCGGGCGAGCGGCATTACAATTCTAAAGAACGTGGCAATTCGGCCGAGCCCATCGATTTCCGCGGCTTCTTCAACGTCCATTGGAAACGAGAGGAAGAATTGTCGCATCATAAAGATGTTGGCGATGTTGATTGCGGCCGGTAAAATCAGGGAGCCAAACGTATCCAACATACCGAGATTCATTAAAATCAAGTAGTTTGGAATTAGTAACACTTGCGTTGGCACCATCATCAAAGCTAAAAAGCCGTAGTAAATTTTTTGCCGTCCCGGGAAGTTCAACCGGGCTAAGGCGTACCCTGCCATCGTGTTCAAAAACAGGTTAACGATGGTCCCAATAATGGAGACCAGTACAGAATTCATGAACCACCTTGTAAATAAGGAAGACGTCCCGGTAATGTACTGATAGTTCGCCAACGTAAAGTGTTTCGGCATCAGCGCCGGACTGCCGCTCACGATTTCCTTCAACGGTTTGAACGACGCAGCTAGCGCCCACAAGAACGGGTACAGCGTAATGATCGCGTAGACAATCAAAACGATGTACAAAATCATTTTTAAAATTTTCGATTTTTCTGTCATTTCAATGCCTCCTTACTGCAATCCATTCCGCCCGTTCAGTTTTTCAGTGAGCCGCGAGACCACGAAGATGATAATCGTCAAGACGACCGCTAGCGCACTGGCGTAGCCCATCGTATTCATCGATCCAAACGCGTACTGATAAATCATCAAGGCAATCGTCAAGGTTGAATTATCCGGTCCCCCGGAACCGTTTGAGAAAATGTAGGCTTGGTCAAACATTTGAAACGTTCCGATAATCCCGGTCAATAAAACGTAAGTCGTAATCGGTTGTAAATAAGGCACGGTGATGTACCGTAGTTTTTGCCAAGCCGAAGCACCGTCAATTTCCGCCGCTTCGTAAAAGGATTCTGGCAAATCGACCAAGGACGCCAAGTACACCGTCATGTAGTTTGGCACCGTCGACCAGATATTCATGACCATAATCACTTTTAGCGAGTAGGCCGGATTTTGTAAGAAGTTGATGGGATGCTGATATAATCCCATTGAGATCATGAAATTATTCAACGGTCCCGTTACGTTAAAGATAAACATGAAGATCAACGTTAACGCCGCGCTTGAAGTCAGCGTCGGTAAGAAGTAAACCAAACGGAATAACTTTTTGCCCTTGATACCCCGCGTGCTGAGCGCATACGCGATCAACAGGGCAATAATCGTTTGACTAGGCACCACGATCAGCGAAAACAGCGCCGTATTTTTAAGCGCCGTCATCGCAACGTTGTCTTGAAAGACATCCACGTAGTTTTTGATTCCCGTAAAGTCAAACTGTTGTGAAATCATGTTGACGTGGTTAAACGACATGTATAACGCGAAAATAATCGCAGCAACGAAGAAAATTGCGGCAATGACGAACGCGGGTGCCAAGAAAATATAGGCTTGCCACGTTTGACCATGGGCACCGTTCAGACCTCGTGCTGGTCTAGGCGTCTTCTTCTGCATTTCCATTGCTTTCACCCCTTTTTGAGCCGATGAGTCCGTGACCAAAGGCACCCCAATTGTCTTTCGACCTTTATAATAGGGAAAACCGTTCAGAAATATTGAATATTTTTGAACGGTTTTTGCCTTCTATTCACAGTTTCACCGTCTCAAGTCTTACTTAGCTTTTGAAATTGCCGCGTTCGCTTGCTTGTCAGCCGAAGTCATCGCGGACTTCATGGAAGACTTGCCATCGAGTGCCTTTGCAACAAAGTTTTGATACGAGGTGTTCACAGTGGTTGCGGTCGTTCCCGCTTGCCATACGGTGGAGTACTTCGTCGCGTCCAACCACGTCTTCATGCTAGGGTTGTCCGATAACTTGATGGCGTTCGCAACGTCCGGCCGACTTGGCATCGTCCCAACGGCGTTGACCCACTTCGTTTGACCAGTCTTGCTCGTGGCGTAAGCAATCCACGCGCTAGCCAATGGCTTAACCTTACTGCCGGCGTATTCACCCCAGCCAACGGTAAAGATCATCCCGCGACGGGCGCCTTGATAAGTCGGCATTGGTAAGACTTCAAAGTCCGTCTTGTACTGCTTCTTCTGAACTTGATACGTCCAGTTACCTTCTTCAGTCATGGCAACCTTGCCAGTCCCAAAGGCCGTCCCGTTATCGCCGGAACCTAAGTCCTTCGCCGTCGAAACCGCACCCGTTTTGACTAATTCTTGGTACAGCTTCATGTTCTCAAGGACTTGGGGACTCGCCAAGTTAGCGTCACCGTTGCTCTTGATTGGATTCCCGCCGTTGGTCTTCATAATCGTATAATTACGTGCCATATCCTGGTCATAAGTCATGGCTTTGACTTTGTTCTTGCCGTAAGCCTGGTCCAACTTAGCTTGGAAGCCGGGCAACCACTTGATCAAGCCGTTATAACTCGTTGGAATGCTCGAGACTTTGACGCCAGTTTTCTTCATGATTTTCTTGTTAACGATCAGTCCCAAAGTTGAGTTATCCTTTGGCACCCCGTACAAGTCGCCGTTCGTCTTAAAAGCCTTAATTAAGTTCGGATAAAACTTGGACGCCTGCATTTGTGAACTGTCGAGTTTTTCTAGCACACCCTGCTTCTTAAACCACGGGTACATGGAAGAATCAACGTAAAAGGCGTCCGGTGCTTTATGTCCCGATAAATCGGCTTGAATTTGCGTGTTAAAGTTCGTGTAAACCTTCGTTTGAACCTTTGCCCCGGTCTTCTTTTCAAACCCCTTGATGACTTGATTAATCCCGTTTCGTTCCTCGTCACTCCCGTACCAAATCCCAATTTTGATTGTTTGGCCCTTAAAGTTAGTCTGCTTGGATGACGATTTATTATTGCCACAGGCCCCTAATAAACCGACTGAAGCTAACACAACCGCTGAAACCCCGATACCTTTAATCCAGCTTTTCATAATCTTGTCCTCCTCAAGTTATTTACAGCATAATGGTGACGCTTTCATTTTCATTTAATTGATACGATTGCCCGTGCGTCATAAAGCTGACCGGTTCCTGGCCTTCCACCATCGCAACAACTAACTGTTGATGATCAATGTCCAAGCCCAGGCGCTGACCTTGCCAAAAAATTTCAAACCTTAAATGATTCCAAGCCTCTGGTAAGTGTGGCTCGATGCGAAGCTTTTCACTGAGTAACCGCACACCCCCGAAACCAAAGACTGCCATGTTCCAGATACCACCTAACGACGCGGCGTGAATGCCATTGTTAGAAGACCGCATGTCCGGTCCAATATCGATCTGGCAGGCCCGCTGGAAGAAGCGGTACGCCGTGTCCATCATTTCTAGGTCAGCGGCTAGAATCGTGTGGGTCGATAACGACAGCGATGAGTCGTGCGTCGTTTTAGGTTCGTAATAGTCCCAATTCAACCGTTTTTCCTTGGTGGCAAATTGCTGCTCGAATAAATATAGCAATAGTAAAACGTCCGCTTGTTTCGTAATTTGTAACTGGTTCACTTGTTCCAGGTTATAGTCGTTAAAAATGCCACCGACGTGTTCCTCATTGCGGTACTTACTAATATCCACCTGCTTTAGCGTCAAATAGGTCGCGTTTTCCGGAATGACGCCATCCTGATTAGGGGCAAGCAGGTAAATTCGACCGACCTGCTTTTTCCATAGCGGGTAGCATTGGTCCAACCCTAGCTTGCCGTTCAGCTTTGTGAACTTATTAGGATGGTCAGCCGCGAGCTCATCATAAATTTGAATGGCCGTTTCAATGGTCCACTTCGCGGTATAGTTCGTAAACGCGTTATTATCGGCGTGTTCCTTGTACTCGTCTGGTCCGATAACGTCGTTAATTTCGTAGCGGTCAGCGGCTTCGTTATATTCGAGGCGGCTTGACCAAAACTTGGCCGCGTCCAAAACGATTTCGTCGACACACTCGAGGGCAAACTCCTGATCACCGCTCGCCCGGACATAGTCGAGGGCGCCCAGCGCCACGTCACTCGTAATGTGCTGTTCAATTAGCCCCGACCAAATTTTCATCGCCCGCCCGGTAACGATGTCAGCCGAACCCCACAATGGCGTCGTTTCACCATCCGACGGCCACGCGGCTTCCCACGGGAATTGCGCGCCTTCATAATGATTGTCCTGAGCCTTGCGATGGGCCCCCGCCAAACCACGGTACCGATATTCAACTAACTGCTTCGCTACGGCCGGTTTCGTAAAGATGTAGTACGGCAGCATAAAAATTTCAGTATCCCAAAAGGCGTGCCCCTTATAGCCTTCACCCGTCAGGCCCTTGGCGGCGATATTCATGCGTGAATCGTGTTCTGGTGTGGAAATGGCTAATTGGTAGCGCGCAAAGTTGATGGCTAACTGGTCATCAGGATCGTCCGATTCCAATTGCACCTTACCGAAGTCCCACACGCGTTGTTCCCACGCAACGGCGGTTTCGGCGAGTAATTCGTCAAACGACCGCTGGGAACTATGCTTAAGCAGGTCCAATCCAAAAGCTTGAAGTGCTTCTAAACCTCGACCGGAAAAATCATTATCGCGGTCCGTCACCAGCGTGCTGTATTTAACCAGGCGTAACGCCTCACCCTGATCCACGGTCGCCTGATAGTTGCAGAAAATCTGGCGGCGGCCAAGTTCCATCCGGGGCGCCATGGCCGCCTGACCAGCCGTTTCAAACTCGTGACAAGTCGAAAAGGCTAAGTTGATTTTCGATTCACTGGTCTGAGTCAGCAGTTGCATGTAATGGTGGTCAAACAGGCGTTTATCACCTTCCACCAAGTGTTGCGAGCCGTGATTCGTTTGCTGGCCGTCAATCCCTGATTTGATTTTTACGACGCTCGTCCCACTCATCGGGGTAACGCCGATTCGGGAAACTACCAGGTGGCGATTTTCCATGGAGACGAACCGTTCAAACTTAAATTGATAGGTCCGTTGGTCGACCGTCCAGTGAAACGTCCGGGTCAATAGCCCGTTCTTTAGGTCGATCATGCGCCGATAATGGCTGACCGTTCCCTGATTCAAATCCAGTCGTTGGCCATCTACTTCAATTTCCAAACCAACCACGTCCGGCAAGTTCGGCAACTCCGTGACTTCGCCGTTAAACTTATCAAACGTCCCGGCAATGAACGTATCACGGGTCTCCCCGACGTAGTGCTCTTCCGTTGCCGCACGAATGCCCATATAACCGTTGCCTAAACACATATTGGCTTCAGCTTTGCCTAAATGGCCCGCGTCAAATTGACCTTCCTTCAGGATCCACGGGTTCTTCGGATCCGATATAAACCCCAGTTTCATCCTATTGAACTCCCCTCAATAATGATAAAAGTAACGATTGGAGCGGTGTAGCACCACCCCGGCACCTGCTAAATAAATTCCGATTTGTAACGCAATTTGTAAATGTAAAATAACTGAAATGATGACAAACGGGATTAAGTAACCCAAATACCATTTATAAATTTCCCGAATATCGTTCCGATTGCGATGCAGATAAACAATCACAATGGCATAAATGGCAGTGAGTAGAAATACGGCTAGTAAACCGACCGTATTAATATTAGTTAATGGTAATTTCATAATTGACCTCATTTTTCGACGTTGAGCAGATCTTTTTCCAAGACGACCGTGCTGTTACCCAAATAATCGTGGAGCATCCGACCGGTCAGTAAGCACAATACCAGACTGACGATTCCAAAGATCAACCCCACGAACGGCAAAAAGTAAATCGCCTTAGTCACCTCACGAATCCCGGCGATAAGTGCCTTACTCGGCCGCTCATCGTTTACCAACACATACTCGCGGCCAATCTTCTTGCCCAGCGTCTGGCCCTGATTGCTAGTAATCAAAATGATGTTGTACACGACAAACCCTAATTGTCCTAAAATGTCCGCCGTTCTTAAGTTCGCGCGTAAGAACAGCACCGCTAAAACAACGATGGGAACGTAGACCACGATGACGTCAATCAGGCCAGCTAGCACCCTTAATTGAAGATATTTAAATCGCACTATCGTCCCTCCTTTGAAAATCACAAAAACGTTTTTGTTTGGGTCCCAATATAATGCCCTGCCAATTTTTTTGGCAAGACATTTCGTGAAGTTTCACACAATTAGTTTGTCAGTTAACGTTCGTCGGACGAACAAACTGTCATTTTCGAGTTTTGTACACTACAAAAAGTCACCCGTGTACCTTATTTTTTGTAGCCAACAAGAACAACATGTTTGCGTTAACCAGTTGTTCTAGGCTGTCCATCAACGACTAGTTTGACTTCAGGGCCGCTCAAGCGCATCACGCTCGTCTGGTTCTGATCCAGTTTGATAGCCAAAACACTCCCGCGAAAGCGAACTCTAAAGGACAGGTAAGTGAGTTCCGCCGGTAAATCATTGGTGATGTGTAACGTGCCGTCGTGGACGTACATCCCCGCAAAACCGTACGTTAACCCTAACCAACTGCCCCCTAAATTAGCTTCATGTAACCCGTCTTGCGCGTTGCCTTGTAAATCAACTAGATCCATTAACGCCGTGTCCATGTAGTAATTAAAGGCCTTTTGGTGACGCTTTAAGCGGCTCGCTAAGATACTAAAAATGGACCGCGATAACGATGAATCGTGCGTGGTAATCGGTTCGTAGTAGTCATAGTCGCGTTTGAGCTGTTGCGGCAACTGGTCTTCCGGAAACAGCATCTCGGCTAGCAGCGTGTCGGCCTGCTTGTTCACCCGGTAACGATAAATCGTCAGGGGATGGTAGTGCAACAGTAACGGATAGTGATCCTTCGGCGTTCGTTCAAACGGCCATACCGGCATTGCGGGTGAATCATCATCTTGTTCAGTAACCTGAATAATATGATCGTACGGGAGGTACATCCGTTTTCCAGCCTCAGCCAGCTCGTTCTGCTCACCAGGTTGACCCGCAATAACGCCTTCCTGAATCAACTGGCTGGCAAATAATAAGTTTTCCTTAGCCATTCGATTCGTGTAATAGTTATTATCAACTAACGCCGTATATTCATCGGGGCCGGTCACCTTGAACAGGCAAAAAGCTTGGCGCCCGTTACGTTCGTGCCAACTCCCGAAATTTAGCCAGAAGCGCGCCGTTTCGAGGACGAGTGACGCGCCCTTTTCACGCATAAACGCCTGATCACCGGTGACATCGGCGTACAGTTTGACCGCGTAGGCAATGTCCGCGTTGATGTGGTACTGCGCTGTTCCGGCGGGATAGTAGGCACTCGCCTCTTCACCGTTGATCGTCCGCCAAGCAAAGAGCGCGCCTTGATCCACGCCTAAGTCCTTAGCCCGCTGACGTGCTTGCGGTAAGATATTGTAGCGGTAAGCGAGTAACTGCTTGGCAATCTTAGGATTAGTAAAAATAAAGAACGGCAACATGTACATTTCGGTATCCCAGAAGTAATGCCCTTCATACCCGGGCCCGGTGATGCCCTTCGCCGCAATGTTGGTACGGCCGTCACGACCAGCGGATTGGAAAAGCTGAAACAAGTTATACTGAATGCCCGTTTGGAGCTTTGTGTCACTGATTTCAACTTGGGATTGCTGCCAAAAATCCTTCAAAATCTGTCGATTAATTGGACGACCGTCCGTAATTTTTGCGGGAACCAGCGGCTGGTTAATCTCACTAACTTGACGAACAAATTGCCAAGCGAAACAATCCCCGGCCGTGATCGTTCCCTCACCAGAAAAGCCCGTTTCACTCTTTTTCAATGAAACGTTTTCCGGCAACAGTTGTACCGTGTCGCATTGGCTCACCGTTTGCTGTGTTGAGGCCGTCGTATCGGTCCATTGGAACTGTTTTTCGTTAGTAGTCGGCAAAAGCTTCGTTGTGAGTTTGGCTGCCCGTATCGCGACCCTGGGATCATCGGCCTCATCCGGCATTGCCACTGGTTGGATATTCTTGCTAATTAACGGCCGGTTAAAACGTAACGTTCCCGTATAATTCAACGACTCCAACGAATACGTCACGGTGAATTGATGCGTGCCGTCTTGAACGATCAGTGACGTCACGTTTAACAAAAACTTTTCGCCAGTTTTTGTTTTTAACCGAAAACGTTCGTTCAACGTCCCATCACTAAAATTTAAAGTCGTTGCCACTAATTCAACGACCCAATCACCCGGTTTGGCAGAATCCGCCGTGGCCGTCGCAAGGTCAAAGTCCCGCGGATTGGGTAATGAAACGATTGTTTGGTGAGACTTAGCGTAGCCATAAGCACTTTCGCCATAGACGATCAGATTGGTGGCGTAGAAACCGTTGACTAGCATTACCGGCAAGGTTTCCGCCTGATTACCAGTAAACGGCATCGCGTCCCGCACGCCAAAATGACCATCCCCTAGAGCGAAAATCGTTTCGAGGTACTGGCGGTCCTGGCTAGCAACGTCGTCCAAAGTTAATTGTTTTATCGTCATATAACTCCCCCTTCCTTTAAGTCATTTGCAGTATAGCACCTTTACGAAAACGTTTTTATTTAACACGACTAATCGGTATTCTTAAGTAACCTTAATTTATTAACGGCTTTGCTTGCTAAAATTTTTAGTGGCAAGTTTCACTTAATCCAGTTTTCACTGATAACAACAAAAAGAGCCTGGAATTTATTCCAGACTCAATTAATAGCTATGCTTGCTTATTCATGTTTACGCTTTGGCTTAGCTAACCCGATTAATCCTGCAACCATCAAGCCAATCAAACCAAAGAGTGAGGCGGTTTGACCCGCACTTTCATCAGTTTGCGGTAAGGCATCGGTTTGTTTAGGACTCGTCGACGTTGCCGTCAATGTTGCGGCCGCGGTCTGTGGTTGAACCACAGTATTTTGATGATCACCGACTTGCGTTGAATCCTTTCCCGGATGTGCAGTCATGACACTGTCTTTAATCACCGTGGTGGTTTCAGTCGGTTCAGTAGTCGCTGGTTTTTCAGTCGTTACCGTCGCATGATCATCTACTACCGGCTGGTCAACGTGATCGGCCTCACCTTGAGTATTTTCCTGATTGGTCTGCTGATTCCCCTGGCTATTCCCAGAAATCTCGGTTCCGGCGTTATCAGTATTGGCTTCAGTACCCGGATTCGTCTCATGGCCAGTGTTCGTGTCAGTATTGGTATCGCCGCCATTGTCAGTCGTGGTCCCAGCGTTGTTGCCGGTATCCGTGCCCGGATTAGTGTCGCCACCATTATCGGTTGTGGTTCCAGTAGTGTTACCGGTGTTGTTATCCGTATCAGTGTTACCGCCATTTTGCTGGCCGTTATCGCCCGGATCAACCGCCAATTTTTCAACCGGAATGTTGAGGGTCCAAGCCGTACTGTCGCTATCGACGTCGTACGAAACTTCGCTTGTCCCACCGACGATTTGGTACCCGGTCGGCGCGGTCAGCTGATGTTTAGCAGTACTGTCGGCTAAGGTTACGACCTCAGTTTTCACGACGGTCCCGTTTTGATCACAGTAACTAACCGTCAGCGTCTGTGGCAAGTCTTCGCGAACAACTAACGTGCTCAACGCAGCCAAATTCGTCACGTTGCCGAGTTGGGCGCCGTTTTCACTGGTCAATAGGATTCGACCGGCGCTCAAGTTGTAAGCGTCAAAGTTCGCTGCTTGATCGTTCACGTTGAACAGTACGAACAGCTTGTGTCCACCCGCAAGGTATTCAAAGGCAAAGACCCCGTCTTGACCGGATTGAAGTACCTTGACCGACTTCGAAATATCGTCGTAGTTCGTTAAACGGAAGACCTTTTCGCCCTTACGCAAGTTCACTAACTGTTTGAAATAGTTGACCATGCCTTGGTTAGCTTGGACCCGGTCCCAGTTAATCGCATTAACGGTATCTGAAGACTGGTAACTGTTATCGTCGCCATCCTTAGTCCGTAAGGCTTCTTGGCCAGCATTGACGAACGGCACCCCTTCGGCCAGCATGGCCATCGAAGTTGCGAGTTGATCCCGTTTGACCAGGTTGGCTTCCGATTCTTCAGGCATTAGCGCCGTCAGCATATCGTAAAGTGTCCGGTTATCATGGCAAGCGACGTAGTTTATCGTCTGCGTTGGCGCTTGGTACGGGTGCGAAGTCGTCGCGTTGGCATAGTTTTTTCCGCCTAAGAAACCGTCAACGAAGGCTTGCGCGTGGTCATTATAGTTTTCTTCCTGACCGTTACCTTCGACTAAGCCCTTGCTGATGCCGCCAAATTCGGCCCCTTTGATGGCGTTACGAATGTCATCGCTGAAGAAGCCCACGTCCTTGTCGACCTTATCGGCGTTATATTGTGCGGCGCCGAGGTCGTGGTTCGTGGCCCGCATATCCCAGCCTTCACCGTAAACCATAATCCCGGGATCAATGGCGTTGAGTTCCGCTCGGATCGCGTTCATGGTATCGACATCGAGGATGCCCATTAAGTCAAACCGGAAGCCGTCGATGTTGTATTCGCTCGCCCAGTATTTCACTGAATCGAGAATGTATTTCCGAACCATCTTCCGTTCACTGGCGACGTCGTTTCCGACACCGGTCCCGTTCGTCACGTGCCCCTCAGCATCGTACTGGAAGTAGTACCCGGGAACTACCTTTTGAAAGGCCTGGTCGCCCATCGAGTAAACGTGGTTATAAACCACGTCCATGACAACGCGAATACCAGCCTTATGATACCCATTGATCATTTCTTTCATTTCCATGATTCGGGTCGTTGGGTCACTGGCGTCGGTTGAGTAGCTCCCCTCCGGAACGTTATAGTTCTTCGGGTCGTAGCCCCAGTTATAGCCGGGATTACTGCTTGTTTCGTCAACACTGGCAAAATCGTACATTGGCATCAATTGCACGTGGGTCACGCCAAGGTCCTTCAAGTAATCTAAGCCCGTGACCTGACCGGAAGCGGTGTGCGTCCCTGATTCAACCATCCCTAAGAATTTGCCCTTGTCGGTAACGCCCGAATTAGGGTCCTTCGTAAAGTCGCGAACACTGGTTTCATAAATGACCGCGTTGGTGGCGTCACCAAAACTTGGCATGCGGTTGAAATCAGCCGGCTTAACTTGGTTAACGTCTTCGATCACGCTACGGGTCCCGTTAATCGTTACCGCGCGGGCGTATGGATCATCCGTCGTGGTGACGGTGCCGTCGCCAAAGTGTAACTGGTAATCATAGGCCCAGTTCTTATAGTCGCCGTTTAAGACGCTTGTCCAAACGCCCTTGTCCCCGCGTTGCATTTCGATGACCTTCGTCGCTGGCGCCGCGTTGTCATCCGAATCATATAAACGCAGTTCAATCTGGTTAGCCGTTGGCGCCCAGAGTTTAATTTGCGTCCGGTTGGCGGTATACGTTGCCCCGAGGTCGTCGCCCGCATAATAGTACTGGTCGTCAAATGCGCTGGAACGCACGTAGTTTCCAATATCGATGGCCTTGGCGTTGCCGTCAAAGCTGACCGTGTTATTTTGTAAAATATCTAAATCGTCGGTGGTCGTCAGCGTGAAGGTCTTGCTCAATCCATTGGCGTCAGGGTCTACCGCAACCACGCTTTTAATCGTATGGTTGGCGACACTGAGTTGCTTTTGCGCGTCACTGGCCGAGAGTTTCTTGCCGATTGCCACCGTTAAGTTGTTGGCCGTATTCAAGTTAGCCGTGGTGACCATCTCCTGACTAAGTGCAAAACTAGCGGTGTAGTAAGGTTGTTGATCATTAGCAACCAGGTAGATGTCGGTGGCATCATCCCCGTCGAGCGGTGTAAATTCACGAATCACTTGGTCGGTTCCAAGCGTCTGGACAAAGATTGTTTTAAAGTTAGCGTCGGTCAATTTAACCGTGCCAAGCTTATTGCCGTAGTCGTCATTTTGGTCAAACGCAACCGTTTGGGCCGTGTCCGCTGAAGACTGGTCCGTCCAAACTTTGTAACTGGTCACGTTGTCGGCGTCCTTATCGTGATAATGGACATTGATCGACTTATCGTTGTACGTTGGCGTCACGGTCTGAGCGTCGTCACTACCTTGTTTATACCAAACTTCACCCTTGCCGCTGTCAGCGACGTTAATGGTCCGGTTTTCACCAGCGCCGTCCTTGTCCCAGCTATCGGCGCCCTTGATCAGCACGCCGACTTGCTGGTAATTCTGGTCCATGTCGATGTTGGCATAGCTCCCGTAATCATCGGTCCCAGTCCAATCGTATTGTTGACCGTTACCGTTGGGTTGGAGACCCCAAACGTAAGGGACCCACTTGCTGCCGTCACCCTGATAATGAATAACCACTTTAGTCGAATCTTTAACCGGCGCAGTTTGGGTCGGCGCGGCCACTTTTTCAGGCGTTACGGTTGCCGCAGTCGCCTGGGGTTGCTCAGTTGATTGTTTTTGTATCGATGGATCTACCGGTGCGTCCTTGGCTTCAGTGGCTGGCTGTTGTGGGGTAGTCTTAGTTGCCGCTGGAGCCATTTTTTCTGCTGGCGCTTCCTGCTTTTGTTCTTCAACGACTGGCGCCTTTTTTTCAACTTCCTGACCAGTTGCAGACTTGTCCACTGGTGCTTGCTTAGGTTGCGGTGTTACCGGCGCCTGTTCTTTAACTTGATCGTTCGGTGCCGGTAAGCTCTTGTCAGCCGCTGGCGCAACCGGTTGCACCACAGTGGTTGGGTTAGCGTCTTCCGCCTGAGCATGGGCCGTTACCCCCGTTAGACCAGCTCCCATGGTCATGACTAGTAGCGCCCCTGAAGCGTATAACCATTTCTTACCACTCTTCCACATCCGCCAATTCTTTTGAATAACATCCTGATTATGCATGTCGTTTGCCCCCTGATAATATTTGTCTACTCAATCCTTTTAGGTAAACCAATTTTGTCTTAACGTTACTAGGATAATGCAAGCGCTTTCATTCATGCAAGCTAATTCGCAATGTTATCGCTAACATTATTGTTCAATTATATAAATAATGTTCGGCGGTCACTACTTATTGATGCGAATTTAAGGGAATCAAAAAACGTGCGTCCCGTTGAAGGCGCACGTTTCTATCTGTTCATAGATTACTTTTGGAAATAAATCCTAGGCTAATTGTCGGCGAATATAAAAGTAGACCAATCACATTTCGTCCCTAAAAACTACAATCAAACTTGTGACCAAATAACACAAAGAGCAAACCGCTCAATTTAGCGATTTGCTCTTAATTAATTACCCAACTGACTTATTCATTCGAATGAAATCAAATTGATGCGCGTTAGGCTTTATCTGATTAATGATATGCACAGGTTGTTCTCGTTCAATCTTATCTTTATCGACATACTCATTAATTTTCATCAAGACAAACATTGAAATGATTGCAAGGTGGGTAAAGACTAGTACAAGCACAATGTGAATGATGCCCCTTTTAATCTGATGGTGCAAGAACGGTCCTTTAATAATACTCCACAAAAATGGAAACGGGACGATGAACACAGCACCGAAGACCAAAGTTTGAAGCCATTTTGCCGTCTCGGGTACAAAGAGGCTCGGCTCCAATTGTCCCAGTATGAATAACAGCAACATCGCTCCCGCGTATAACCACGACGTCCAAAAAGCGACCTTCCGCCCCGTCTCACTAATACTTGGAAAATACCGTTTTCGAATTAAAAACCAGTACGTTGACAACGGATTAAACAGCACTACCGGCAACACAAACAATAGGATACCGAGTATCGCTACCACAATAAAACTGAGTTCACCCGTTCCCCCGCTATAATTATTTTGAGCGGCGCCACAATGCGGACAATACTGTGCCCCACCAGTTGGCTGCCCACAATTATTACAAAACACGTTAGACAAACTTCCCTTCTACTTCTCTAAACCATTCGAACGCTCGACTGTATATCTAGATTACTCACGGTAATACGCTTCTGACACGTATCCTGATTCACCACCACCGTTAATCAGCCGATCCTGATTAACGTTAGAATCATCATCCTTAGTAACTTTGACGCCACGCGGAACAATCGCAAACGGCGTAAACGACTGATCCTTAAAAGACCCGTAGCCACCCATAATATAGCCATCTTTGATTTGACCACTAGTAATTACCACAGAACCACTTGTATGACCCGGACCACTAACTGCTACCCCTTTGTCAGAAGCAATCATACTACCCGCGGGCTTCTTAACAATCTTATTCGTTACCGTAATCACCTTACCGGCCGAGTTTTTCCACCGACCAGCTAAACTGCTAAAGTTTTCCGCTTGAATCTGTTCTAAATCAATCCCACTAATCTGGGTGCCTTTTTTACTCTGCGCAAAAATCTGGGTATAGGAGTTATTACTGGTCCAGACAACGATTATATTTTTGGTATTCTTACTAGCGTGCGAATCGTCACGATATTCACCGGTTGTCCCCTTCGGATAAAAGGTGACGGCCCAATTAATCGAAGTTTCATCATCTTTCAATAACACCGTTAAAACGTTATTTTTCACTTGATATTCTACCGGGTGGTTTAGATCATTAGCGGTCAATGTATGTCCATGTAATGTTATCCCATCAGTCCCAGTCGTTAACGACGACTTGGAAACGGATAACTGACCATCACCGCCAGCTTTATACCGCATACCGTGCTGATCGTGGCGGTTATAACCCGTCCCAATTTGCGACCAATTACCGCTTAAGCCACTAAAATCGCCCGCTTCAATCTGATCAAAGTCCATCGAAAGCTTAGACGTCGTCTTGGTGGCCTTTGCCGTTGGTTGACTGCTTGCAGTTTTCTGACTGCTACTAGTTGAAGCTGACTTAACGCTACTACTCGACTTTTTACTTACTTTGCTGGTTTTGGTTGCGGATTCTGACGACTTTGTCACGGTAGCCTCATTTTGACCGCACGCCGCAAGCGTCGTTAGTAGCAAGGCACTCGTCAGCAGAACCGTTACTTCTTTCTTTATCATTTTCCTGCCTTCGTGTACTTCGTCCCGCTAGCTAACGCAGCTAAACCGGGGGCGCTGTCGATCGTAAATGAATTCTTATCATCAGACAACGTTGCGGTCATCTTTTGACCATTTAAATCAATTTCCAAATTGTCGCCGGAAACCTTATACGTCCCCTTGTTACCAGTACCTTCTTCGGTAACGTCTGGATTGAAGTCAATATCTGAGACAGGTTTTAAGAGACATTCAGAACCGCGTTTACCTTCCACAGCTCAAATAAATCATTAATCGTGATTAATAACTTATTTGAACCATGGAAAGCATTAAATCAGG
>NZ_BTPW01000031.1:0-32225 GCF_036246185.1 Lactiplantibacillus paraxiangfangensis | reverse complement strand
CGGGTCATGAAGATACCTCTTTCTTGTTTGTGGTGAATTAAGAATAGGTCTTCATGGCCTTTTTGACTAGTCTGAATAAAGAACTGGTCTAGTAGAGCAGGTGTTGCACTTCAATTTTAAATCGAGGAATTTAAAAAGTAGTGTAATTGATCAATTTCAAGAAATATTGCGAGCACTCAAGGTCAATAAAGAAGGGTATAAATCGGTCAGCATTGATGTGGTGGAAGACGTTCTTGATCGAATCACTAGAGCTTTGTGTGTTAAGGAAGGAGTACCAACTTTAGCTGACTTTAAAGGATTTAACCGTGGGTATACTTTGTTAGATATGACATTTAAGGCGTTAATTGAGGACTTACGTTCGCTTCCAATGAATGTGATTTTTATTAGCCGTGAACTTGATGATAAAGACGACTCAAATAAAAAGCATCCGGGGATTAAGAATAAATACTACAACATCGTTACTGGAAATTGTGACATATCAGTTCATACTCAACAAGTCAGTGGGCACTACTACCGTAGCGTCGATAAAATTCGCAGAAAATATTATGGCAGTCAAATTCAAGACCCAGAGTTATTACATGTCTTAAAGAATATTCCTGGCGCATTGGCACCGGAGCCACAACCAACGAAAGCAGGTAAATGAAAATGAGTTTATTAGATTTAGCAGCAGAAACTATGGATAATTTTGATCCCAATAAGGATTCAGTGAATAGCGGTGGCAGCCAAGGACTACCGGACGGCGATTATTTGACCGCCATCGATGATATCAAGCATGCCACGTTTGATTCAGGCTGGGATTGCCTGCAAATCACGTTCTCAGTTTTGGACGGTGAACATGCTGGTGAAAAGGAATTTGACCGGATTTCATTCGCAACCCAGTCCAAGAAAGGTAAGGCTATTCCAGATTTCATTCTTAGCCGGAGTATTAAATTTGTCATCAAGCTTGGCTCACTATTAGGCGTCGAAATGAAGCCAGAATATTTTGCTAGTGAAAATGAAACTGACACGCATGAAACACTCTCGCAAGTGTTAGCCCCAGAAAAAGGCAAAACGGTCACGTTGCACGTCAAGCACCGTCCAAACAAAAAGGATCCTGAAAATCCATACACCGAATATGACTTAGACGCCGCTGAACAACCGGAAGAATTGGACGTCACTGATGCAGATTTGCCCGGCGATTTAGGTGGAGCACCAACACCGCCAATGCCAACAGATGATGATGCACCAGCTGACTTAGATGAACCAACCAACGATTCACCATTCTAGGAGGACTAAAATATGAGTTTGAATTTCTATGCAAATATCGATTCATTTAAAAATGACAAGAATGATCAGACTGCCATCACTTTAAAGGTTAGCGAGGGTGGCTTAGACAATCTGCTTGATAAATTACGTGAGATGAAGACTGAATCAGTGGTCAACATCACGGTTGAATCAGCTCGGATTCACTACGACAAGAAACAAGACGCTGAAACTGGTCAGGCGATGTATACGTACACCCGCAACGATGATGGTGTTTGGGAAGAACACCAGACCGATGACACTCATTTGGAACTTGATGGTGTCGACAACACAATTGTGACTAGTGAGGTCATCACAGCAGACATCGTTGACCGGTTCTTAATGAATGAAAATTACGAGTCCAAGCCAAAATCTAAGTTTAATCCGCGTAAAGCGTTAACCATGATTGCCGAGGGTTACAGCTTTGATGAAGTAGCCAAGGTACAAAGCTTTACCACTACTAAGATGATTGATGAACTGAATAAAGCCCGTGACAAGTTCGCACCTTATGCTGCTACTTGGTGGAAGATTCAGCAAGCCATGGAAGACTAATTGTTGAGCTGAACACAGTTTTACGGAGCTAATGCAGTGACATGAAACCACCGAACGGGTGAGATGCCCATTAAGGAGTCGATTATATGAGTAAAGAAAATAAGATAGAGGTGGCCATAATCATTGTTGTGATAGTGGTACTCATTGCACTAATTATTTAAGAAGGAGGCCGGTCATGCATAATTTAATTCAATATGCGGTCAAATATGCCGAAGCCGGTTTCAGTGTCTTACCGATGGTTGGGAAAACGCCCATGATTAAGTTTGCTGACCAGCCGCCATTGACAGTTGACCAAATCAAATCCTACTGGAAGTCTCATCCGTATGCGCAACTTGCGCTACGGACAACTAATTTTTTTGTGGTCGATATCGACGAACACCCCGATGGTGCGGACGGGTTTAAATCACTTGAAGAATATGAGCATCCCGAATATTTGCGTGATACATTATCACAGACTACTGCGGGTGGTGGACGCCAGCTGTTTTATCTGAAGCGAAATGATTGTAATATACAACAGCGAATTGGTTGGCTACCTGGTGTCGATATTAAGGCCCACATCAATAACTACGTGATGGTCGCACCGAGTGAACGGAATGGCCGCCAATATAAGTGGGAAAACCACAATCCAATTGTGACGGCATCACCCGAATTGGTTAAAGCAATCAATACAAAACCAGACGATGACGGTTCAGTGTCGGACTTTACTGATTTACACATTGACTATACAGAGAAGTCAGGTACAGCGACATTGTTTGAAATCATTGTGAATGGTTTAGGTGCGACGGGTGGCCGGAATAATGCACTTGCTAGTTTTGCTGGCGGCCTGTTGTTCCGTGGCGTTGATCCAATGGCTGTGATTCAACTTGGGCTATTGGCCAATGCAAACACGATTGATTCACTATCGAAACGAGAGGCGAAGACGACAATCGAATCAATGATCAAAAAAGAAATTAGACGAAGGGGGGTAGAAGCGTGAGTGTTGAAGAAGAAGCCGAAAAATTGCGCCAGATCCAAAATAAAGTTGTGCCGATGCATAACCGAATCAATTTTATGGAAACGGCCAAAGGTGGTATCAAAGCTAATAGCATCGAAAATGTTTGTCTGATACTTGAACACGACGAATTGCTAAAAGGTAAATTCGCTTTCAATGAATTCAGCTACGAAACTGAGTTCATGAAAGATTCACCAGAGTTGATGTTGGAACACGGCCCACTGCAAGATGAGTTCACACCAGCCGTTCAGAGATACATCGAGCAGAAATATAAAGTCATGTTCGCGCCTAAGTTGATTGATGCAGCCATCACCGAAGTGTCACGCCGGAATGTGTTTAACCCGGTGATTGATTACTTTAAAACTTGCTTACAGAAATGGGACGGCAAGAAACGTGTGGCTGACTTCCTACCAGTTTTCTTAGGTGTTGAACCATCGGAGGTGACGACACTGCAGACCAAACTGTTCTTCGTTGGTGCGGTGGCCAAGGCCTTTAAACCAGAAACTAAGTTCGATTTTGTTTTGGATCTAGTCGGTGGCCAAGGTGCTGGTAAAACGACCTTACTAAAAAAGATGGCCAACGGGTGGTATACCGACCAGTTCACTGACTTTGAAAACAAAGATAATTTTGGAAACATGATGCGATCATTGATCGCAAACGATGATGAAATGACGGCCAGTGGTCATAGCAGTTTTGAGATTTTGAAGAAATTCATCAGTGCTGAAATGTTGGAGTACCGGCCACCATACGGAAAGTATTATGTGCGACGGTATAAAAACTTTGTTATGGCTCGGACAACTAACGAGGTGACCTATCTAAAGGATAAAACCGGTGAACGCCGATTCTTACCAGTAATGGTCAACAAAATGTTAGCTAAAAAGTCACCAGTCACGGATTTAACTCAAGATAACATCGACCAGCTCTGGGGCGAGTTCACCAGTTATTATCGTGACGGCTTCCACTTTGGATTAACGGAGGAGCAGGAGCAGATGCTGTCTGATAATCGTGAGCAGTTTATGTACATCGATGCGGAAGAAGATGCAATTGAGCAGTCACTGGCGCAAATCAAAGGCGACTTTGTAACCAGTTCAGAGATTGCATTCAAGATGGGTGTTCCTGACATTGTTAAAAACCGTAAGCTTGCAAACAAGATTAAGTATGTGATGGACAATAAAAAAGGCTGGAAGTTTAAGCAGAAGCGAATTGCGGGGATCCCTAAACGCGGATATGAGCGAGTGTAGCGACTGTAGTCACAGTGTAGCAACTTTAGTGACTACACCTTAGCCCTACAGCCCCAACGTATACAGTAACATGTAGTTACTACTTATAATATATATATATATATATATTATTTATATAGGGTATAGGGAATAGGGGTTACGCCAGGTATGTGTTTCAAAAGTTGAAAATAAGTCGCTACATCGCTACACTACGCTCAATCCCAATGGTACCAGTCGATTAAGCGTATCTGATAGAAAAAAGTGTAGTCTCTATTTGACGCTACAGGAGGTAGGCATGCGAGAACAAGAAATTCAAAATAACATCCGAGTGGCTGTGTCGGCTGCCGGCTGCACAATTTTTCGAGCAAATGTTGGCAAAGTGAAGACTGAAGATGGCCGATGGTTCGATGCCGGGCTACCACAAGGCTTTCCGGATTTATTCGGGTTTCGGCACTCGGATGGGAAGATATTTTTTATCGAATGTAAAAACGAAACTGGCCGGCCACGTAAGGATCAAGTTAAATTCCATGAGTTTTTGCAACGGAAACGCATGATTCACGGAATTGCGCGGTCACCCGAAGATGCATTGAATATCATTAATAATAATTTAGTTGGCTACGGATTTAAATAAATTTAGAGGTAAAACTATGAAGCGAAAGGAATCAAAACATGATCACATAGATTTCGATAAATTATTAGATTTAATTCATGAAGTTGAAGACCGTCATGATGGTAGCGTGATGCCAGCAAGTCGTGAAGAAATGGCAGCTATATGGAAGATAGCACGAGTTACGGAACATCCTGGCCCGCCAAAAGCAGCGGTGAGTTTGTATGAATATGAAGTAATTAAAAGCTATAGCTTGAATAAAGTTCATACGGCAGTGCAAAGGGATGAAGCTGTTGCCAAAATTAATTTTAGCTATGAATGGCTGGTTTCACGGGTACGTGAATATCGGAATGGTAGCTTGCGAGTGAAAAGAGAAGGTGACGAGAGTGGTCAAATTGAAAAAAAGTGAGTGGGAAAGATTTCAGGCAGCTTTGGTCATTGATCCTGAAACTAATCAAGTGACTAACTATAAGTATTTAGCGAGTGAATTTAATATTTCAATCAAAGGTGTTTCAGCGCGAGTTTGCAGATTGCGTGATAAAGGAATGTTACCAAGAATTAAGTCTAGTGAGCATCGGCGTTTTACTAAACAAGAATTGAAGATGCTGAAATATTTAGTTGAATCTGGTGTTTATCATCAAGAAATCGCACATTTGTTGAATCGTTCACTTAGTTCGATTGATAATATGGCTTATCGTGAGGCTCATCGCGGGCACCTTCAATTTAGAGTAAGAAGGCCAAGTGTTCAGGAAAGTGATGCTTTCATTTGTGCAATAAAGCTGAATAATAATGATCATGTAATTAATTACGATGAACTTTGCCAGCAATTTCGATTGACAAAGAATCAAGCTTGGGACCGTGTATATTCTTTGCGTATACGTGGGCTGTTGGTAAAACCAGTTGGAAGTAATCCAGTTTCTACTTTAGCGTTTAAAAGAATGAATGAACGTGAGTATAGCTGGAAAAATTTGCCAAGAGGAAGTAGGCGAGATTTTGGGCTTTAACATTGAAACAGTTAATCGGTTGTTAAAGATTGATGAACCTTTTAAAGCGCCTGGACGATTGATGGAAATTTTGTTAGATAAGTCATTACGTGAACAAACATTCCGAGAGTTCTTGGAAGTTTCAACAGATGTTAGCTTTGACTGGTTTCATGAATATTTTGAGGATGAACAAGCTGACCGCAAACAAAAAAAGCAAGATTTTACTCCGTATTCGGTAGCTAGACTGTTAAATAAGATCGTTGGAAGTAATTCCAGTTACTTTGAAACGGCTGCAGGCACTGGTGGAATCACGATTAGCCAGTGGTGGCAGGATTGCTTGAAAGAATCACCGTTATATTACTTGCCGCATGAGCATTTATATTATTGTGAAGAACTATCTGATCGAGCAATTCCATTTCTACTGTTCAATTTATCCATTCGAGGGATGAACGCCGTAGTGTGGCATGGTGATTCATTAGAGCGTACGTGTCGTGGTGTATTTTTAATCGAAAATGCTAAGGACGATTTCTTAGCGTTTAGTGATATCAATGTCATGCCATATAACGATACAGTTAAAAAACATTTTGATGTCAAAGAATGGGTGCCGGATTCATATCCGGAGCATATTGAAACTGATAGTGAAAAATGGGCGGCCGCAGTTTTACAAAATTTGGAATTAAGAAAAAAGTGGGGTGATGTGTTTGAACGAACTTCAATCAATGGATGATTTAGGAATTGATAATCCTATCAATCATGATGTACTGAAAAAGAATATGCGGAATTTACCATTTTGGCAATATTTTAACTGGTGGGTAAAAGGGTACAAAGTTGGCCATATTCAACCAGTTACTTTATCAAAGTACCAGATTACGGGAAAGCATATTCAAAGATTAGCACCAAGTATGCTATTAAAGGATCTAGAGCAAAACCGATTGTCATTACAATGGCTGTTGAATCAGTTTGGTAAAACTCATCGGCATCAAACAACCTTGGATTTTAAAACCCATGTTATTGCATCATTGCGTTCAGCCGTGGATGACAATTTTATTAGTGGAATTTCCAGTCAGAGAATTTCAATTCGTACTGTCGAAGATGATTGGTCAATTGAAAAACGAAATGCAGTCAAGCAACAGGCCAAGACGATGACTGAATCTGAATTTAGACTATTTAAAACTCGGATAGATATTGAACTGCAAGATGCTTTAAAAGAAAAACCAATTATCAGAAAATCTCAGTTTGCAGAAACCAATAAGTATGGTTTAACTAAACAGCTAACGGTTCAAACACGGCTGATGGTAATTGCATTTCTATTGCATACTGGCGCACGTTTTTCAGAAGCATTTGGGTTTACGAGTGAGGATATTCATCAGGATACAATCACAATCAATAAGACCTGGAACTACAAACATGGTGGTGGTTTTGCTAAAACTAAAAATGAAAGCTCTATTCGCGACGTGCTTATAGATATGTCATTGGCTAATGACTTATCCTTGTATGTTAACTGGAAGTATAAGTACTTTGGTAGTGTTGATTTACCGGTGCTAATTGAACCTAACGTTCCAATTTATAATGATACGTTCAATCACTTCTTTAGGCATCTATTGAAAAAGTATGGGGTTAAAGAGGAACATCTAACGATTCATAAAATTAGACACACGTATATTTCATATCTATTAAATGAAAACGTTAGTCCAGAATCAATTGCTAAGCAGGTTGGACATGCGGACACGTCAATGATCCGGAAGGTGTATGGTCACTTGATGAAGGAACGGTCAGAGGTTGATAAAATTCGAATGCTGTCAGTGTTGAGATAGGAGACATAATCGTGAAATTTAAAATCGTACCACCCAAAGATAGTGACGAAAAACCTTTTGTTAAAGAATTCAATTCGTGGTCGGAGGTAAATGAATACCTAGTAAGTAAGAATGATGGACTGTGGCGAGCTAATCCACTGAATGAAGAAATCGAATTTGATATGATTGAAATTAATTAATTATTTTATCTGGGAGAATTAACATGAAATCTGAATTACCAATAATTCCAAAGCGAGCGGCAAAATTTATTGAGTTTTACAAAAGCAACTATAGCTTGTCTAAGCTATTCATGGATTCTGAAAATTTTGAAACTACAAGATTTGAAACTAAATGGGTAATCCAGCATCAGGAGATTACAGCTCGTGCGTGGTTAGACGGTTATCGAGTGGAGGAAGATAAATGATTGGTAACCCATTAAACATCTATTTATATGCACAACTGATAATGGCAGCCATATTTATATTTGTTCTTATAGGTGGTAGCATTTACATTTTTATTCAATGGATTAAATCAAAACATTAGTGAGGTGATGCTGCTTGCATGATGAGTTATTTGAAACTAATAAAAAATTTCTACGTCGCTACCGTCCGTATTTCCGACAAATTAAACGACTTGAAACTAAACTTTATGTCATTGATGATCGTATTGAGTCAACACATTCACCGAGTATGACTGGTCAGCCTGGTGGTGGTAAGCGGCGCGAGTTAGCTGATGATCTGATTAGACGTGAAGAGATTGAAGGGCGTATTAATCGATTGATTAAAAAGAGCCGTCCGATTAAGTTAGAGATAACTGATTGCCTTGATGCATTAAGCAATTCGTTAGAGGCTTCTATATTAGAGCAATATTTTATTGAAGATATTCAGCTAGATACGATTGCAATACAGATGAGTTATTCATTTAGGCAAGTCAAACGATTGTACGGTGATGGGGTAAGGCACGTTAAAATGTTGTGAGAGAAGACCGTTGTGATTAAGCAACGGTTTTTTGTTATGATTTAATCACAAAAAAATTAAGGAGGAAACTTATTTATGATAAGAAAAAATAGAAAGGCTCAAATGTTAAAATTAATGGTTGCGTTGTTGATGATTCTAGTGTTGATTTGCCTACTTGTTTTAGCGGTTATATTAAATAACTCAGTTATAGCACAGTGTTTAGGAGTTGTTTCAACATTGCTATTATTGTCTTGGACTGTGTATATAAGTTTGAAAAGAGAAACCGCAAACGTCAGCATTTCTGGTGTGGGGGAACAAGGATCAAATGGAATAATTCAAAAGGTTCGTTTTATCAATCCAGATGATAAAAATTATGTTGTACAATTAACAAAGGTAGAAGTAATCGTCGATGGTCATCAAGAAAATGAATATAAATTTCCTATCAATGAGTCAGAAATTGCTGAGGATAATCAAGCTCATTCTGAATGGCCAAAGTTGTATATTTTGAAATCTGGAGATAAAAAAACGCTATTTACAATTAATTGGAATGAGGTTTATGAAGAATATCAAACTCGATTAAATGTAGCCAAGTGGAATAAAAATAATAATCAAAAGGTTTTGCTACATTTTTATTTTCAAATCGGAGAAATTACATTGAGTGATACGTATTTTTATAGCCCTTTTAACTACGATCCTTTTAATTGGGCCCATATTTAGATAGATGAATGCCGTGTGAGTAGTTGCGAAGTTTGATTTAAATTATGTCCCCTGAATGTCCCTAAAATGTCCCCTTGATGTCACTAACATGCCGAAGAAATCATGGTATATTTGTATTATCGAATAGTTCCAAAGAGAAAGTCGTTGCGATTATGTGGCGACTTTTTGTTATGATATTAAGTAATTAATATTTTGGAGGAACTATTTTGAAAATCAGAACTATTTTTTGGGGTGGCTTTACCGGTGGGATTCCTGGTGGAGTATTGATGTATTTATTAATAAGATTTTTGACAAATCGAGATATCCAAATTGGTAGCTTGGCAGATTGGATTATGGTTATTGTTGCGGAAGCAACAATATTTTATGGCTATAAAGGGATTAAAGAACAAATTGCGTCCCAAACCGAAGGAAATAAGCTGGCAGCAAGAACGTATTTTTACCTATCTTGGACAATGGCTTTTGACCTTCATGAAAAAATTTGGAGTCATGGAGACGTGAAAAGTGTTGATGATTGGAATACGAAAACAAGATTAGAAGAAAAAATGGCTGTGCCAGTATTTAGAAATAGTGGTCAAACACCTGCTATTGATTCTAAGATAGTATTTACATTTAAAGGGACAGATTGTCATCAAGTATTTTCAAATGGCGTTATATTGCCTGGCGATAGAATAGTAGTCGTGCCAAAAGAATGGGAAAATAGTGGAATGGATATTCTTAGGAAACTCGAAAATGTGAAGCTGTTCTATACGACTATTCACGGTGATAGTATGGAAATCACATGGGATGTTCTCAAGAATGAAAATGGTTTTGTAATGGATGAAGGCAAGTTTGAATTTAAAGAAGAGCCTAAATATATAAAGGAAGCACGATTAAATGTAGAGCAAACGTACCTTTCTGAAGTACTCAAATAATATATATCAAGCGTCATGCTAATTAAGGTATGGCGTTTTCTTATACAATCATGTGTTGTGGCGTAGACGCATGTCAGACGCGAGTAACGGGCACCAGCTGACAATGGTGTGACCACACGTCATGTTGGGTTCGATTCCCAGCCAACACATTAAATAAATTATTGGAGGTTATCGATTATGAATAACGATGAGTTTGTAAAGAACTGTATCGGATTAGTAGCAGGATGGTTCGACGCTCATATCGATAAGACTGATGGCGTCGGCATTAGGCCACATGAAATCTATGTTGTTTGGCTAAGCAAAATATTGCAAAACAACAAAGCATTATTAAGTACCACGTTTCCTGATGGAATGTATTACGAAGTAACTTATAACGGAGACAAGCATGAGATGTATTTGGATGCTTATAAGAAGTTTGATAATCAAGCAATCAAGATTGGAGAGTGATGACAATGGAACAATCTGAATTTAATACATCACAACAAATTAATGAAACATGCTATGACTTAGTAAAACAAGGCTATTCACTACACGATATTTATGCTGGCCTAACCAATGTGATGCATGGTATCAAACCACAGCACGTATCAACAGAACCGATTACGTTATTGGTCGATATTAATACAACTGAGCTAGACCGAAAGCTAAAGCAATCAACTCGTTTAGCTAAGGACTTACACAATGTCTTGGACATCTGACCAGTGTCGCAGCTTTTATAACTCAGTAACCTGGGAGCATCTGCGTGCAGCTATTCTTAAACGTGATCACTATGAGTGTCAGTGGTGCAAGCATGATGGTAAGGTGACGCGGCTTGGTGACATTGATAGTCATGGGCGACCAGTAGTCTTAGAGGTTGATCACATTAAAGAGTTAGCTGACTATCCGGAGCTAAGGACTGAGCCGACTAACCTACGAACACTGTGCAAAGACTGTCACAACAAGCGGCATCATCGCATGAACTACAGGACGAAGCACAAGCGTAAAGAGAATCGATGGAGTAAGGATGAGAGGTGGGATTGATTATGATCTATGTTGTCATGGTGCAACGAGGTAAGGTGTTCAGTACTGACGTTGCCTTCACTAGTTTGACGCGTGCTGAAGCTTACATTTACATGATGAACCACAGTTACAATCCGGATGGGTTTCGTTATCTGAATAAAACCATTTTGGACGACAAAAAACCAGGAGAAAAATTTTCATAAGGCCCCCGGGGTCAAAAAAATCGGCAAAAAATACGAATCTCGGAACCGGTGGGTAGTACTCGACTCCGGAAACATTGATTAAGAATACAAAATTATTGAGAGGGGGTGGGGGTTTGAACCAGGCTAAAATCAAAAAAGAGCTGCTGGGCAAGATTGACCAGGATTCGGCAGTTGAACGGGAAAAAGTTGACCGTTACATCAGTCTACTCAAGGTTTTCTACAAATTAGACCGGTTGATAAAGCCAGAGAACGTGATGATTAAAATTGAGAATGGCAAGCAGGTTTATTGGAAGTCAAACCCCGCAATCGCTGAAAAAAACCGGATAAATACAGCCTTAATTGCGCTTGAAAAGGACTTTAAATACTCTGCTTTGCCTAAAAAACAAGTTGAAATTGTCAACAAGCCGCCCAAATCTTACACAAAGAGTGATTTATTATGATCCATCAAAAATACGTTGACGAGTATATCGAACTTTATGAGTCCGGCAAGATTTTACTCAATAAAGAACGAATCATGCTGATTAACTATTTGGAAAAGTACGTGCTATCGAACGACAAGCTGTACTTTGATGATGAAAAAATAGAGAATCTGGTTAAGTTTACCGAAAAATGGTTTTTCCCTACTGCTGCGTTTCAGAGATTTCTGGATGCTTTTTTGTTTCTCTATGATTCAACTACCGGGTCAGTCTACTATGATGAGTTTTTAATTATCATGGGTCGTGGTGCTGGTAAGAATGGTTGGATTTCAGCAATCGGTTCATTTTTAATCAGTGATTTGAATGGCATTCCTGGATATAACGGTTCAATCGTTGCCAATTCTGAAGAACAGGCCAAGACTTCAATTGAAGAAATTTATAACGTGGTCGGCAATAATCCGACACTGCAGCATGCGTTCAGTGCCGCTAAATCTTACATCACATCTAAGGCAACAAATTCAACGCTGGTATATCAAACATCCAATGGTAAAACGAAAGATGGTTTGCGGGATGGTTTCGACGTATTTGATGAAATTCACCAATATTCAGATGATTCTGGAGTGTCAGTTTATGAGTCCGGACTTGGTAAGGTTCCGGACTCACGCCAGTTTGAAATTGGGTCCGATGGCTATGTTCGGGGTGGTTACCTTGATGAAAAAAAGAAAGTGGCCATTAGCGTGATGAATGGCAGTCTTGCACCCGATATGATGTTTCCGTTTTGGTGCAAATTAGATTCTGCTGATCAAGTCGATGATGAAAAGTATTGGGAACTAGCAAATCCAATGTTGTCACAGCCACATACTGAATACGGTCAAACATTGCACAATAAAATGCGGAAGATGTACGCAAAGATGCAGTTTGAAACATCTAAACGCGAGGAATTTATGACTAAGCGTATGGACTTCCCAATTGAAGACTTGGAACGGTCAATTGCACCTTACTCACAAATTAAGGCAACCAATGTCACCGTGCCTAATTTAGATGGCCGTGAAGCAATTGGCTCCGTTGATTTTGCGTCAATCCGTGACTTTACGGCTAATGGACTAACTTTTAAGTGTGACGGAAAGCAGTATTTTATCAGCCATCAATTCGCCCGTCGCCAATTTGTCGATAAATTCTATGCCTATTCTGCTAAACCGCAAGACCGCCCGCAGTCCGCTCCTCCTATTGCTGAATGGGAAGATCGCGGGTTATTAACTATTGTAGATACACCAACGATTGACCCGCAAGCAGTTGTGGATTGGTTCATCGAACAACGAAAAAAATACATCATTAAGAAGGTCGTCATGGATAACTTCCGTGCCGACCTTTTGCGTAAGTTTTTTGAAGATGCGGGTTTTGAGGTAGTCGTTATTCGTAATCCTACTGCGATTGATGGTTTACTAGCGCCGCGGATTGAAACAGGGTTTGCTAATAATCAATATATTTGGGGTGACAACCCGCTGCTAAGGTGGAATACACAAAACGTTCTAGTAACCACCGATGTTCGTGGCAATAAAAAGTATGGCAAAAAAG
Source organism: Lactiplantibacillus paraxiangfangensis (assembly GCF_036246185.1). Taxonomy (NCBI): domain Bacteria; kingdom Bacillati; phylum Bacillota; class Bacilli; order Lactobacillales; family Lactobacillaceae; genus Lactiplantibacillus; species Lactiplantibacillus paraxiangfangensis. Next base: position 19,021 of record NZ_BTPW01000031.1, on the reverse strand, counting down.
AAGAAGTTCGCCGTAAAACAGATGGTTTTAAAGCATTTGAATATGGTCAGTATTTGGTTGACCAGTTGCCAGATTATTCGACCAGTGAATCACTTGATATGTTGGCTGATATCGATTTTTAAACGAAGGGAGGTGAACCGATGAGTGTAATTAATAGCTTCTTTGATTTATTTACACGGCGCAAAGATTCAAGCTTTGTGTATGATCTAGATTTGTTCCAGGATACAAAAAATCGAGTTTACTTAAAGCGAATGGCGATTGACACCGTGATTAATTATGTTGGCCGTGCCGTGAGTCAGTCGGAATTTCGGGTGATGGATAAAGGATTGCCCGTTAAGAACGATATGTATTACAAACTGAATGTTCGACCTAATACTGATGAATCGGCAAGTGACTTTTGGCAGCATTTAGTTTACCAGTTAATTTACTACAACGAAGCGTTGGTTATTCAGGACGACAGTAATAACTTATTGATTGCGGATAGCTTTGCCCGTCATGAATATGCGGTTTATGAGGATACATTCAGTGATGTGACAGTCAAAAATTACACGTTTAAGCGTACTTTTGCTATGTCTGATGTAATTTACCTAAAATACTCTAACGACCAGCTAGAGCACTATCTGACAGGTCTGTGGGGTGACTACGGTGAGTTATTTGGGCGAATGTATGATTTAGAACTGCGTAATAATCAGATTCGAGCCACAGTTAAAGCTGATTTAACTACTGGAACCAATGATGAGAAGCAAAATAAGCTACAAAAATTTATCAATAAGATTTTTGAATCCTTTAGTAAGAACCCCGTGGCAGTTATCCCATTAACAAATGGATTTGAATACAATGAAGTTTCGAATGGCGTTGGCAAAAACCAGACCTTTGATGAAAGCAATAATGTTCTGTTAGCGTTCATTGATCATGTTGCACGCTTAGTGGGTGTTCCCCCAGCATTAATTCACGGTGAAACTGCTGAGAGTAGTGATAACCAGGAATTGTTTAATAAGCAATGTCTGGGCGCGCTACTGAATAAGATTCAGACTGAACTTAATTCGAAATCGTTTAGTCAACGAGATTATTTGAAGCGTGGTCGCCAAGTTGAGGTTATTGGAATCAACCGGCCAACGCTAATTGAGTTAGCAGAACAAATTGATAAGTTAGGTTCGTCCGGGATGGTTACACAAAATGAAGTTCGTCATGCAGTTGGGTTACCACCGCGTGAGGACGGTGACCAAATAGTGATGACTAAGAATTACACAACGAAAGGTGGTGATAATAGTGAAGAAAATTAATATTAAAGGCCCAATCATTTCCAATGATGATAGTTTCATTTACAAAATGTTTGGTATTGATGGTACATGCCCGAAAGATGTTATTGACGCACTGCCAGCAGATGGTTCAGATGTTGAAATCGATATTAATTCCGGCGGTGGTTATGTTGATGAAGGCCGGGAGATTTATACGGCGTTAAAAAGCTATGCTGGTAAAGTCACTGTGAATATTGTTGGGCGTGCTGCTAGTTCAGCGTCAGTCATTGCAATGGCTGGTAATCCAACGAAAATTAGTCCAATTGGTCAAATCATGATTCACAACGTAGCTGGTGGGATTTATGGTGACTATCGCGATCAAGCCAAACTTTCAGATGTATTGAAGCAAATGAATGAATCAATGGCGACTGCATATCAACTGAAAACTGGGTTGCCGATGGATGACTTACTGGCAAAAATGAATGAAGAAACCTACTTGAATGCGGATCAGGCTAAAGAATTAGGCTTTGTCGATGAAATCATGTTTAGTGAAGGCTCTGAGGAGTTAGATTTAGTTGCCGATGACAATTCAGGAATGTTACCAAAGTCGGCTATTGAAAAAATCAAAGAATTATTGAAGCAAAATGATTCTGAACCTAAATTGACTGAAAATGACATCACACGAATCTCAGATTCTGTTGCAAAGAAACTAACAGTTAAAACATCAAAGCAAGCGGGAAAACTATTTAATCCGTTTGCTTTTTAATTTAGAAAGAAGGAATTTTAATGACCTTAAAATTTAATACAAAGGCATTTTCAAACTTTGCCGAAAAGCGTACTGCTTATGCTGACTTAGTGAAATCAGCTGCTAAGCCGGAAGACCAGGAACAGGGTTTTAGCGACATGATGGATGCTTTAGGTGAAGACACCATGGCTGAAATCAAGAACCAAGTTCATTTACAAACCGAAGACTACTTAGATGCACACCGCCATGATCCTAAGATGACTAACGAAGAAGTTAAGTTCTTCAATGAAATTAAGACTGACACTGGCTTTAAGGAACCAAAATTATTACCTGAAACTGTTGTTACTGAAGTGTTCGATGACATGGTTCAACAACATCCATTACTTCAAGCAATCGGTTTAGTTAACCAAGGCATTAGCTTAAAAATCATTCAATCTGATGCATCTGGTGTTATTGCATGGGGCAAGATTTTTGGTGAAATCACAAGCCAACTTGATGCTAATTTCAATGAAACTAAGGCCGACCAATCCAAGGCGACTGCATTTATGGTACTACCAAAGGATTTATCTGACTTCGGGCCATCATGGATTAAGCAATATGTGATCACCCAAATTACCGAAGCCTTTGCGGTTGGTGCCGAAACAGCGTTCTTGACTGGTGACGGTAACGATAAACCTATTGGCTTAAACCGTTCTGTTAAGAAAGGTGTATCCGTAACTGATGGTGCTTATCCTGAAAAGGAATCTGCCGGGACGTTAACGTTTGCTGACACCAAGACGGCTGCTAAGGAATTAGCTGGTGTCATCAAGGACTTATCAACTAAGGAAAACGGCCATTCAATTGTTGCTAAAGGCAAAACTGTCTTAGTAATGGGTCCTGGTGAATCATTGGATGTTGAAGCTCAATTCATGGTTCAAAACTTAGCCGGCCAATTCGTGACTGCCTTGCCATTCGGTTTAACAATCGTTGAATCTGAATTTGCACCAGCCGATAAAGTGATTGCCTTTGTTCAAGGTCGTTACGACGCCTTCCAAGCTGGCCCATTGAAGATTCAACCATACGACCAAACGTTAGCACTTGAAGATATGGACTTGTACACTGCAAAGCAATTCTTCTATGGTAAAGCTAAGGATGATAAAGCCGCTGCAGTCTATGACTTGAAGCTAGCTACCCCTGGTTCTGCTCCTACTGAAGCTACTACTGGCGGTGACACGGGAAAATAGCTACCCCGGAAGCCGGGGTTACTAAGCCAACGGGCGCAAATACGGTTACTGAAATCATTTCCTGGTTAGATGCTAATGGAATTGACCACAGTGGTGTAACCAAAAAGGCTGACTTACTGGCGTTAGTGGGGTGATTGAATGGCAGATAAAGAAGTAAATCCGTTGTTAGATCAATTCAAGCAACGAATGAAGATTTATCACAAAGCTGAGGACGATAATTTGTCACGGATTCTTACAGCCAGTCAGCAACGCATTACTAGTATCACTGGAATCAAAAGTGATGCCGGTGACGACGTTTACGACGAACTTGTTCTGGAACGTGCCCGGTACGCTTATAACGATCAGGTAGAATTCTTTGACGAGAATTTTTTAGATGATTTATTGTCAGCGTCGTTAGATCATTATGAACCGGGAGATGATGAAAATGAATCGACCGGAGTTTGAATATAAGGCACCACCAATACGAACTAATCAGCTTAATACGCCGGTTAGTTTTTTTCATGTCGTGGAAAATGATGGCCCAGAACCTGATGATTCAACGACTGTGCCTGCGTTTGATTGTATGTGCTTAGCTTATGAGCCATCAAATAAGGACCGTACAGTTTTGAACGTAGCTGAGGCTAAGTTGGCAGTTACGGTTAAAATCCGTGACACGTTTGGTGAATATGACCCGGTTACTAGTGACGTTGCCGTGATTGATGATCGTCGTTATGTAGATGAGTTGGGTCAACCAATTGTTTGGGATGTGGTCTCAGTTTCGCCAGATTTGGAAAACAATCAATACGTAAAAATTATTCTGGGGGTGACTAAGTGAGAGTGACTACAGAAATAACTGGTGTTGATGAAGTGTTAAATAAGCTGGCAGAAAAATTTAGCCCATCTAAATTAACAAGAGTTGAAAATGCTGCGCTCCGTGTAGCTGGCCGGCGAGTTGCTGTTGAATTAAAAAATGCGGTTGCCAGTTACCGTGACACAGGTCAAACGGTGTTACAGGTCAGTGTGGGGACCCCTCGGAGTGCTGGTGGCATGAAGCGTATCCGGATTGGTTGGCATGCCGGTTCACGTTGGCGCTTGGTTCATTTAAACGAGTTTGGCTATACGCGTGGTGGTAAAACTTTTAGTCCACGTGGAATGGGTAAAGTCCAAGGGGCTTATGACAGTAGTCGTGGACCTGCCAAGCAGCTTGAACGTGCGGAATTGGAGAAGTTGCTATGAGTGAAGTTAAAGATATGCTTGCAACTATTTATAACAAGTTATTGGCTAATACAACTATCTCTAAATTGACGTTAGCCGGTGATGGTAAACATCGAATTAAGTATTATCAGAATCCTGCAACTGCAGATCACGATAACTTGTTTGTTGTTATTACACCACTGGGACCGCCTAAGCCTAGCAGTTCTGGTAGTGACAACTATTTGAATTTAGAATTTACGATTCAAATTAACGTGGAATCTATCAAGCGAATGAGTTGTAAAACGGCTGCTCATGAAATCCAGTCGGAAATGTTTGCACTAGGATTTTATCAATTAAGTGATGGCTTAGATGAAAAAATGGCGGAGACTAATCGATACGTTGATGCACGTCGATACCGTGGAAACACAAAATTGTATGATACAAACTATTAGGAAGAAGGAATTTTAATGACTTTAGCAGGTTTTAAACGGATGACGATTCGTCCGCAAAATGCAGATGGCTCGTACATGAATAAAATCATTGTGATTGAAGGTAAGCGGGATAAAGGTGCTACGACTAGTGCCGACATTTCGGGCTTATCCAAGTCGCCAAGTAAGGTGGCCGGGTCAGATATTGAATATTACATCAGTCGTAAGGGTGTTGGCGACGTTAAATCGGACTTCGGTATTTTGGATATGCCGGAGGCCGCATCTGATTTAATTTCAGGTTATAAAGTGGCTGCCAGTGGGATTACTCATATTGGGAATGACACGGAACCACCATATTGCTCTGTATTACTTGAAGCTACCAATTTACAGAATGAAACTGCTTTGCTTGGCTTCTATGACGGGACATTCACCCGTGACAAAGTTGAATTAAAGACTAAGGATCCAGCCGAGGCTTATAAGCCAGAAGCTGACACGTATACATTCAGTGTGATTGCTAGTGATGCTGATGGTGATTCAAATGGTCAATACGTTGGTAAGTATGTCGGGGCTGAAGCGGAAACCATCGAAGCATTAAAGAAAGAAGTGCTTGGTGAAGATTACGCAACTGTTTCTGACACTACGACTGGTTCACAAGTGCAAGCACCTAAATCGGAGGTTTAAAAAATGGCTGAAACATTCAAAATCAAATTACGTGGTAAAGATGGTAAGTTCAAAACTTATGAACAGAAATTCATTCCAACTCAAAAAATGTTGGATCTGATTGAGTTGCAAGATAAAACCATGACTGGCGGCTACTTGCTGGTCGATTATCGGAAGGAACAAGTTAAATTTTTAGCAGGTTTGTTTGATAGTCCAGAAGTTACCGAAGAAGCAATTTTAAATGGCTTAAATGCACTTGAATATCAAAAAGTGATTGATGAAATGAACCAGAAAGTTACGGGGACCGATTTCAAGGACCCAAAACCGATTCTGGAGACTCAATCAGTCCAGGAGAACTCCTAAAAAAACTGTACGCTTACATTGACTGGATCAGTGAGACACATTCGATGTCAATTCGTGAGATTTTACGGACCGACTGGCGGACGCTGACCAGTGTCATTAATGCACGACGACCAAGTGATTCTAAGAATGTTTCAGCTACAAAAGCTCAACGAGAACAACCAATGGACCTGGCAGATTTTGTCAGGTCCATTTAATACATACGAAAGGAGGTAAAAAATATGGCAGATGAACCACTTGGTCGCATGGTCATCGAGTTAGGCTTAGATGATTCTGGATTCGGTAAAAGCTTGACTGGCGCCCGGCAGATGGTTAGATCATCGATGGCTGAAATGAAGTCATCAATGGCAGTCATGGGCCAGTCTGGTAAACAGTTCGACGTGTTGGAAGCTAAGTCCCGTGGTTTAGTTAAAGTCATGGAAGCTCAACGGCGGGAAGCTATCCAGTTAAAGAAAGCCTACGAAGGCTCATTAGTTGATGGCCAGGCAACGAAGCAAACTGCTAAGTTAGCAACTCAGTATAATAATGCGACTGGTAAATTGAGCGCATTAAACCAGCAGTATGTTCGTAACGCCGGGCTTATGGCTAAAGCTAGAGTTGAGACGACTGGTTTTACCGGTGGGCTTAACAGAGTAAGTAAAGCAGCAGTTGTGGTTGGTCAAAAAGGGTCAGCGCTTGGTGACAAGATGACCCGTGGTGTAACTGCACCGATTGCGGCTGGGTTAGTTTTAGCTACTAAGTCGGCAATCGATTTCCAGTCACAGATTGATTCGATGGGACCACTACTGACTAATGGTGGCGCAATTACTGCTAAGTATCGGTCTCAACTAGACCAACTTGGTAATAGTTCAAAAAAATGGTCGAAACAATATGGGGTTAGCACGTCTGAAATCAATAACGGTATGTCAGAGCTTATCAAGAGAGGATTTACGACTAATCAAGTTATTGGTTCCATGCCTTCAATTATGGATGCTACCAAAGCATCAGGAGAAGACATGGGTACCGTCATGCAAGCCACTGCATCAATCGTTGAGCAATTTGGTTTAAAGACCAATTCGGTCTCTGGAACAATGAAGAATACGCAACGGGTTACTGATTCGCTGACTTATGCGGCTAACGCAACTGCCGCTGGATTTGGTGACATGTCAGATGCGATGAGCTATGTTGGTCCAGTTGCTTCAAGTTTGGGATTGAATGTTGAACAGACTGCAGCGGCAGTTGGTGAATTATCGAACCAGGGTATCGAAGGCCAGAAAGCAGGTACTAACCTGCGTGGTATTTTGACTAGTCTGGTTAAACCGACTAAGCAAAACATGCAGGGATTTAAGTCAATGGGGATAAGTGCTAAAGAATTAGCTCACGATTCTCATGATTTGCCTCAATTAATCGATGATATTACCAAAGGAACTGAAGGTTGGAAAAATGCTGAACGTGGTAAAGCTTTAGCGCAAGCGTTTGGTCGTGAAAATCAAGCCGCTGCTAATGCTTTAGTTAAAGCCGGTTCAAGTAGTTTACGTCAGTTAACTAAGGACACTGAAGGTGCTGGTGGTGCGACTAAGAAGGTTGCTGATGAATTAAACGACACTAAGGCCAACCAAATTAAACGGTTCCAAGCTTCACTGCAAGTTCTTGGTATAACTATTGGTGAAAAATTATTGCCAACGTTTACACCATTAATCAAAAAAGCTACTGACATGGTTACGGCCTTTTCAAATATGGATGACTCTACTCAGCAAACTATTCTTAAGCTAGGATTATTGGCTGCAGCCGCTGGTCCTGTATTAAGCGTCGGTGGTCGATTAGTCACAGGCGTGGGTAGACTTGGAACTGGAACTGTTAGTGTAATCAGTAAGCTAGCGCAAATGCGAGCTAAATCACAGGCAAGCAAAGCTGGGTTGGACTTAATGGCCAACGGTGCTAAAGGCGCAAGTGATGCGTTAGGCAAAGTTAACGGGACGGCTGCCAATGTTAATGGTTCTGTAAACACCGCTAAGACCGGATTTACATTATTCGGCAAAGCTATGACGACTTCAGCTGGTGAAGCTGGCATATTGGGAACCTCCTTAACTGCTACGGGTGCTACTGCAGTAGGTGTTGGGGTGGCAGTTTTAGCTGGTGCGGCGTATTGGGAGCTTTACGGCAAACAAGCGCATGAGAGTGCTGAACGAGCAGGACGATGGGGATCGGATGTTGGTCAGCAAGCCGATACAGCATTGACTAAGTTCAAAGGATTTAGCTCCCAAGCAGGTAGCGCTTTAACTGACTTTGAAACAGCAAGTCAGACTAGTACTAAAAATGTTGCTAAGAATTTTGATGATATGTACGCCGAAATGAAACGTGATTCGGATGAAACTATCACTCAAATGGAAAAAGATATGAAGGGGTTGCCTGATTCCGTTCAAGATGATCTTAAAGAAGATGTAAAAGATCGTAAAAAGCATAATGCTACAGTTTTAGCGGATGCTAAACAAAATTATGCGAATGCTGAGGCAATTCTTAAAAATCATGGCGGAAAGATGTCAGGGTTAAGTGACACCGAGAGAACAGCCCTTCGTAATTATCAAACTCAGATGAATGATGATGAAATCGGGTTACTAAAGCTTGGCGGTAGTGCCAAGAAAAATGTTTTAGCAGCGTTAAATGGTGATATTAAAAATATGACCAGGAATCAGCGTAATACCACTATCAACGATTTGACATCTTCAATGCAGAAAGAAAATAAGCTATATGGTACACAGAAAAAGCAAATCGAATCTATGTATAACAAAGGTGAAATTTCTGCTGGGCAGTATAGTAAAGCGTTGAAAGATTTACGTGTAACCCATGATTCAACAACGGATGGTATGGCTGCTGGAATTTTGAAGCTCGATAAAGCTAATGGGGCATCTAGCTCACAAATTAAGCAGGACCTGTTGAATGTTGGCTATTCATACAAGGAAGCTTCGGCAATTGTTAAGCAACAAAATGAGGATATGAGTAAGAGCGCATCTTTGGTCGTTGAAAAGACTGGCAACATGGGTAAGAGAGCAAAGGCTGCAGCTGATGCCTGGAATGGATTAGTTTTCAATGCTAAAACGGGTAAGGTTAAAACTAACGCTCAGGAAGAAGTAGATAAGGCTGCCAAGTCGACTAGCAAGTGGAACCAGATGAAGCTACTAGTTAAACAAGGCAAGATGTCTAGTAATGCCGCCGCTATGGTTGGAGTTGCTGCTGTCCAAACCAAACGTTGGGATGGACTGTCACTAAAAGACAAGCAAGCCATGATTCGTTCCAAAGGTGGGGATGACTTAGCAAAACTGTTGCAAGATGGTAAGCAATGGGGCAAGTTAACTATGGCTGAAAAGAAAGCCATTATCACCGCTAAGGGCGGTTCTGATTTGTTATTGGCCGTATCTAATGCGAAAACTTGGAACAAGCTGACTCTGAAGGAACAGAAAGCTGTTTTGAAAGATAATGCGTCGCCAGCCATGAAACAAGCTTCAATCGGGGTTAAGGAGTGGAACAACTTAACACCACGAATGAAGACAATCTTGGCCAAAGCTAAGGGTTCTGAGGATGTTGCCAAAGGTGTCAAAAGTATCAGAGACTGGAATAGCTTACCAACGTCTGAAAAGAAACTGATTGCAAACGATAAGGGCTCACGCGGCATCATCAAGAATGTCACTAGCGAATATAAAAAGTATCAAGATTTGCCAGCTAGTGCTGTGAAGAATTTGCTTGCAAAGGACCAAGCGAGTGGTAAGGCAAACGCTGCAAGAATTTCAGTTGGTAAGTACGGGCAGCTAAAAGTTAAGTCTGTTGGCTTGAATGCAAAAAATAACACTGGCACTGCTGTTTCAGGGGCAAAGAGAAATATCTCTAGTGTTCCTAAAACTAATGGTAATAAGAATTTAACTGCTACCAATAAAACAGGCGATGGTGTCAATAGTTCTAAAGGATTAGTCGGAACCTTCGTTCATATGAATGGTAATAAGCCTTTGTCTGCAAGTAACAAAACGGGTACAGGAGTGACAAGTTCTAAGGGAACGGTACAAACATTTATGAATGTACCAGGATCAAAAAAGCTTACGGCAAATAATCAAACTGGTTCGGGGGTCGGAGCAGCTAAGGCATCGTTGGATAGTGTTCATGATAAGCATGTAACTATTACGGCCATGTTTAATGCTGTGAAATCTGGAGCCGCTAAATTATGGCATGCAGCAGGATTTAAAAATGGTACAGCTAGTTTCACTGGAGGGCCTGCATTAGTTAATGATCAAGAAGGGCCAGTGTTCCGTGAGGCAATTGAGGTACCAGGACACCCAGCGTTTATTCCTCGCGGTCGAAACATACTGATGGAGGACTTGCCTGCTAGAACTAAAATTTATCCGGCAAAATTGACTGCTAGGATGTACGATGTGCCTCAATATGCAACGGGTGTGGGTATTCCTAAAAACGCTGATGTCGTGCAGGCAACGGCATTAACGCAACCAGAAATGTCGATAGTCAGTGGGAACCAAAGCACTGATTACACCAAACTATTGCAAACTGCAAATGATACGGCAAATCAACAAATTGATATGTTGTCTGGAGCATTATCCAATATTTTATCCGCTGTTTTAGGTATTAAACCGGGGAGCGGTGTGGACTATCAGGCGTTGATGCGTCGGATGGCAAAGGATCGTTCAATTAAATCATTGTAGGAGGTGAGTGTTATTGATTCGAAAACCAAAACTATTTATTCAAATCGGGGATGATACTGAGTTTGAAATCAGTGAACGGGTTCGCGGTGCTCACTTTTTGACTTTAAAGGTGGGTGCTCCCCAGTCTTTAACAAATTATCGAACGCAAATTGGCGTTGATGGGTCGCAACAGCTAGGTGATTTTACCTATGGCCCATTACCAATTTCTGCAGATTTTTATTTGGAAGCAACGGACCATTATGACTATCGGCTAGCTTGCGGTGATTTGTACGACGTGCTGTTTAATCGCAAGCTAATTCGAATTCGAGATGACTTGGAACCAGGTAAGTGTGCGTATGTCTACGCTAAGCCGTTTGAACAAACTAAGTTAAATTATGCGGAGTCGACTTTCACGGTTGAATTTGAAGCACCATCTGGGTTTCGCCAATCAGTCATTAATAGTGATCAGTTGGCTGGCTTTAGTGAATCACTTCAGTTTGGTCAGGGACTGCAGCTATTGGATGACCCACCTAGTTATCAGTTTAATAAGGATTACTTTTTGGTTTACAATTACGGGTCAATTCCAATTGAGCCGTTAAAAAAACAGCACACGCTAAACATTCTGATGAACTTAACAGGGACACCAGTTCTTCGTAATACGATGAATGATTCAAAGGTGACCTTTAGCCAAAAGGTTGTTACTAATGACACGGTTTTACTGAAAGGGCCGAAAGCGTTTATTAATGGAAAACCAGTTGGTAGCAAGGTAACGGGTAATTTATGGTTATCAACAGGGATGAACACAATTGAAGTGACTGGTTGCACGTCAATTGATTCCATTATCTTTAGTTTCCCGTTTCTTTATCATTGAGTAAGCAACTATTTATCAGGAGCCGTGACGGCCAGCACGAAGAACTCCTGGTTAGCTATGATCGAACCAGTAAGCATTTTACATGGAAACGAAATCAAGATTTTCAGATTGAATTTACGGCGTTTAATGATGAGTCAGTTGCTTATCAACTGCTTCAGTCTGAAAATCTTGTTTTATATCGTGACCAGCTATATGTGATTAAGAACGTGCAATTCAGTGGGTATGGAGTGACGGCTGCTGTTTCAGTAACGGCCGTTCACATATATAAGGAAGCCAAGTATATTCGTGACGATCCAGACCCGGACAATGATAATTCGACTAAGAAAATTAAAATCACACCGAAAGGCATTTTAAAACGACGCTTTGATGGTAATAAGCTCGGATTTAGCTACGAAGTCATTGGTGATTTTAATGCTCGCTCAATTGCATTTTCGGGTGTGATGAGTGGTTCGGCTGCTGATGCACTGGATTTAATTACAAGTAAGTGGTCGGCCGTTATTTATCCGGATAATAAGACTATTCGGGTGTACTCACTAGCTGAATTTAAGCACCAAACCAACAACGACATTATCGTTGGCTATGATACGTCGGATTTACCAGGAAGTTCTGATTCTACTGATTTGACCAATGTGATTATGTGTTATGGGAAAAAGAATGACCTTGATAAGAATGCGGATTATAAAGCATTCAAAGACGCGGAGGATAAAGCTGAGACAAAACGTGAAGCTGCAGTCCGTGCTAAATATAAGCCGTTGTTAGCAGTCAAGGATTTAAGTGATGATGAAAAAGCTGATTTACGTAAAAAGAAATCTAAAGAATTATCAGATTTGCGAAGTGACTCAAAGAAGACGTTGTCTGATAAACAAAAGTCTATGCCATTATCGGCGCGTTACGCCTATTCTGGCTGGTATCGGGACGAAGATTCTATCAAGCTGTACGGTGAAAAGATTGCAGAGCCATACACAAATGATGATGTGACGACTGAAGCAGAAATGTTGCCGTACGTAAAAGCACAAATTAAGCCGAACCCAACGTTAGCATTCAGTATTAATTACTACGGTGAGGACGTTAAGCCAGGTGATATTTGGACGTTGAAAGCACCGCAGAGTGGAATTAATGGCCAGCAGGTATTTGTCACTGCAATTTCTGATTATGATGAAGATCCAAGTCAGCCAATGCAAATTGATTTAGATAATTCAGCTAAGTCGATTCTTGACTATGACGTGGCCATGCAAAAGGCGATTAATACCAGCCTTAGTTTTGTTGAAGCCAGTGAGCGCAGCCTGATTACACAAATTATTGATGACACAGGAACTATTGACCCAGGAGGTGACGTTGATGGCAGTGAATCTAACTGACGTAACGAACGACTTAGATCGTGATTTTCGTGAAGCTTTAAATGATAATTTTTACAAAATTGAAACCGCATTGAACGAAATTTCGAATGCGCAGGAAGCGATTAATAAACAGCTCAAGGAAATGAATGACAAGGTTGATTCTACAAATGGATCAGTTAAATCGATTGGACAGCAGAATGCAAAAAATATTGAATCGTTGGTCAATATTTTGACGGAATATGATGTGCCAATGAAGTTAGTTAACGGAGCAGTTTTAGAAGATAAGGAGGAGGAATGATATGAAAGTAAGTACAATCACGCTGGACACCTATAAGCAGAAGATTGGTTCTGGCGATGCGTTCAATCTTAGCGATAGCTTTAATGGGCGTGTGGGTGATGAACAAGTACCATTGACAGTATTATTCAAGGAACGCGGGCTATTACATCAGTTTGATGATAACTTGGTTCCTTTTCTAACTGGCTTTGTTGGTAATCTCGATGAGAATAGCCAGGTTACTGCGGAAACAGGCGAAGCTGTCAGTTACGTCGGTTCGCGGGATGATGTTATTGGATTAGGCCGTGTCAAAATGAATTTGCCTGGGACGATGTTCCCGCAAGAAGGCTATTTCTACGGATTCTTAGGACTCCAAACGGCTGATAATTCTAAGCGGGTTTCAACTTTTACGGTATGGTTCCGTGTTTATAACGGGAATCCAGATATGTTTGTTAACAAAGCGCCATTCAGAACAGAGTTACAACGATTGTTAGATTCGGCACAACAGGCTGTAAATGAGACTAACAGTAAATTCAAAGGACAGTTTCAAGCAGAGTTTGATAAAATTGCGTCGCTGAGTTCGGACGCTGCTAACCACTTAACTGAAATGATTGCGCAACTTGATATTTTGCAAGCAAAAATTAAGTCAAGTGATATTGCTACCAATTCGCAACTTGAACAAGCGTTAAGTAATTTAAATAATAACTTAATGGCTCAAATTGCCAAGCGACCAACTAACACAGAAGTAGTTGACATGATTAAACGTGGCTTTACTAACTTTGATGGTGGACAGCCACATGCGATTGCTAGTGCCGATGTTCTTAAATCAACGTATCCAACAGGCCATGACGGTGTATTCATTGCCATTGATACGGGACATAAATGGATGTGGGGGCCTAATGGTGAATGGATTGATGGTGGCTCCTACCAAGCTACAGAAATCGAAGACCGTGAGATTAAGCGTTCTAAACTTGCTTTGAATGTACCATTCGGAGAAATTCAATGGAATTCACCATGGATCATTGACGATAAATCTAAAACTTTAACGATTCCTGAAGGCTGGGGTCAAGTAGTTATTGATACGGAATACTATGGCAAGCCTGCAGCTGGGACCTATACTATGCTCACTAGTGACAGTAAAAATGGTTTTTACGTTGGGTATTCAACAGCTGAATTCAATGGAACAGGTAGCGACCGGCTTATGTTTTATGGTTCTGCAAATGAAATTCCTGAGTCAGATGCATACTTAGGGTGGTGCTCATTGACGGGTGACAATAACTCAATTGTGGCTTTGCATGGTCCATGTATTATGAAAAAAAACGTTTACGATGGCCAAAACAGACCAATCAACCGTAATATGTTGCAAATCAATGTTCCTTACGGTGAATTTGTTTACCAATCTCCATGGGTTGTCAATGTTTCTAATAAAACACTGACTGTTCCGGATGGCTGGGGGAACGTTATGGTGGGCACTGAGGTGTTTACAACAGTACCTGCAGGAACTTATCAACTAATTACTAGTGACCCTAAACAAACAGGCTTTTTCATTGGTTGGACGGGAACTTTTGATTCAAATGGTAAAGGCAGACTAATTTTTGCGAATAATGTTAATAATATTCCTGATAATGCTGTTTATTTAGGATGGATTAGTATTACTGAGGTTGATTGCACAATTAATATGCATGGACCCTGTGTTAAAAGTACTATGGAGATGGGTGGTCAGGTACGGGAAGTTCAGCGGAACAATCTACAGCTTAATGCTGGTTATGCAGAATTTATTTGGGGTGCACCGTGGGACATTGACACTGTTAATAAAACGCTAACCGTTCCTGATAGTTGGGGAAGAGTTGTGGTAACAACTGAGCTTTATAGTTCACCGGCACCAGGAGTTTATCAACTAATCACCGACGATCCTAAACAAACCGGTTTTTTCGTTGGATGGACAGGAGACTTTGATCCAAGTGGTAAAGGCAAATTTGTTTTTGCAGACAATACAAATGAACTACCAAGCTATGCGGTTTACTTAGGATGGATTAGTACAGCTGGAGAAACTACGGCAAAGCTACATGGCGAATTTACAATTGATGGTAAGTGGCCTCATGCTTTTGATGAAACAAACATTTCTGGTAATCTAGTGCATGCTAATGAAACTTTGAGCTGCCTTGGAGATAGTATCACTGCTGGTGACAATGGCCAAGGTCAGACGTCATCTGAATGGTCGTGGACTAGCTACATGCAATCATTATGCGGTTTCAATAATGTGTCAAACGTTGGGCGAAATGGGTCAACTATCAGTTCGAATGGGGATGGTAGCAGTTTTGTTGAGCGTTGCACATCAATCAAGGGTCAAGAGTTCATCACCGTATTTGGTGGTGTCAATGACTATGACCAAGGCCGTGCATTGGGAGATGTTACTTCAACAGATGTTGCCACCGTTAGTGGTGGTCTTAATCAAATTATTTTGACATTGACCAAAAATAACCCAAATGCGGTGATTGTAATTATGACGCCGATGAAAGAAAACAAGTTCGTTCCAACGGGCACCAAAAACAAGGC
Source organism: Lactiplantibacillus paraxiangfangensis (assembly GCF_036246185.1). Taxonomy (NCBI): domain Bacteria; kingdom Bacillati; phylum Bacillota; class Bacilli; order Lactobacillales; family Lactobacillaceae; genus Lactiplantibacillus; species Lactiplantibacillus paraxiangfangensis. The sequence goes on along the minus strand of NZ_BTPW01000031.1, from coordinate 3,495 downwards.
AAACTTAGTTGAATTGGATTATGTGAACGCTATTAAATCAGTTGCTGACAAATATTCAATTCCAGTTTTGGATTTATACGCTAGTGGCAACAACGGAGTTTTCTTGGATGATGTTATCGGTGCAGATGGATTTACTGCTGATAAGCTACATCCGACGGCTAAAGGCTACAAACGTTTGGCACGTCAGATTGCTGGTTTTATCAATGCACATTAAAATAAATTGATCTTGGAGATGATGCTATGTGCTAGGGATGAGAAAAAATTATTCGTTATTAATGACGGGCGTCGAAATCATTATGATTGGCGCTTTTTTTGTTGCCAATAGTTTTCGATTTGAGCGCCCGGACCTGCTTAATAATTTGGTGAGTCATATTGATGACCCGCCTTTTGCCACCATTAATATTGTTGTAGGAACCATCATTGTGATGGTGGCAGTCTTTAATATTAGGCCACTAATTAAATGGTGTTATGCAGGCGCCGCTTTTATTTGGACTATTTATGGGCTAGCGTTCATGCTGCAAAACATTGAAGTTATGGGCCACCCGTTCGGCCGCTTAGACTGCTGGTTAATGTTTGCCATTGCTGGCCGTGTAATTTTAGAATCTTGGGCGGGTGATGACTAATGAATTGGACAGCGGTTATTCAATCGATTCTAGTTTTTGCTGGGGGATTTGGTTCGGCATGGTTAGCATTGAAAGGTAATTTAGTTAAAGCCAGTTCTAGCAACGAGAAAATCTATGCGGATAAGACTGGCGATCTGTTTGAACGAATCGATAAGTTAACAGATGAACGAGACGATTTGAAGGATCAAGTAATTAAATTACAGTCAGAAGTTAAGGACCTGACCAAAGCCGTACGTGAAATGAAGCAAGAAATGAAGGAGCGCGATAAATAATGATGGAATTACTTCAATTTATCAATGGGACAACAATTGCGGCAATTGCCGTAGTAACTTATTTGGTGGTTTGGGCTATTAAGCAAACACCATTGAATAACAAATACTTACCAATCATGGCCCTTGCAATTGGAGCTTTGATTGGTATTTTTATTGGCGTGGCTAACGGAGATATTAAGTGGGCTGCCGGCTTAGTAGATGGTGTTATTGCTGGTGCTGTGAGTGTCGGTGGTAACGAGCTCGGAAAGTCAGTTATGGCACTGTTCAACGGAGGTGCAAAATAATGAGTTATAAAATTAGTAAGAAGTATGCTTTAGCCAGTGCTGAGGGTGCAGCAGGTAAAGCCGCACATAAGTATATCATTGTTCACGATACTGGTAACGATAATAATAAGGGCGTTGGTAGTGGTGCTAACGAAGCTAGTTATATGAAAGGTCATTGGCAGGCCGCCTATACGCATTTTATCGTGGATGATAAGGGTATTTACCAAGTTGGCACGCCGGGTTACGTCGCATGGGGAGCTGGTTCAAACGCTAATGCTAATTCGCCCATGCAGGTCGAGATGGCCCATGTAGATTCTAAGGCACGTTTTAATGAATCCTACAAACGGTATATCTGGTTGATTCGTTACTATGCTGATAAGTACGGTATTCCTAAGACGTTAGATGCTGGCGGCGCGGGTACATCAGGGGTAAAGTCGCATAAGTGGGTATCGGACCACATTTGGGGCGACCACCAAGATCCATACGGATATCTGGCTAAGTGGGGTATCAGTAAGAGTCAGTTTGCTAAGGACATTAAGAACGGTATTAGTAAACCCACGAGTAAAACCGCCAGCAGTACCTACAAGGTAAAGAAAGGTGATTCATGGTGGTCAATTGCTAATAGTCACAAGACGACAGTTGCTAAATTGACTGCTGCTAACGGAAAAACAGTTAAGTCAGTTATTCATCCTGGTGACAAGCTAAAGCTATCAGGTAATGCAGCAGTGACGTATAAAGTAAAAAAAGGCGATAGTCTGTGGTTGATTGCTAACCACAGTAAGATTACAGTAACTAAGTTATGTAGTTTAAATGGATTCACCTCAAAACATGTTATCCACCCTGGTGATAAACTAAAAATTAAATAGAACGTTAATCCCCCACACTAGTCAATTCGACCGGTGCGGGGGATTTTGTTGTTACAGGGACTATTGTATAATTACTCCAATGAAAGGTTGTTGCCTAATGGATGAAAATAAAAAAGTGTTTTTGGACTATTTAAAGCAAATATACGATCAAGCAAATGAACACTTGCGAGAACAGGAGCATAAGAGAGACCAAATAGTTACATTTTATGCGATTTTGCTTAGTTTTGTAATCACTGCGAATCATACTATTCAGGTGAATTTTGGTGGGCCAATAATGATGATGCTATTGGAGTTGGCTCTATGCGTTATTGGGGCAACTGTATGTATTGCAATCTCCAGTTTGCGGGGGTGGCACACGCAGTACTTGGATGCAATTTATGTAATTAATTACGCAATGGCCCATCAAGCGCATTATGCAAGTGTAGATGATTTAAAGAATAGAATTCAACAGATGTTAGTAAACAAGCAAACGCCAGATATACCAATTAATAAATCAAATAATCCGCTAGTTAAAGTTGGAAAATGGTTTATGCATACCATAGAACATACCGAAGACAGTATGTTCTATGGTGTCTGGATCTTTTCCATGGTTCCGCTGATTATGATTGAACACAGTATTTATAAGTTGATTAAGTGGGGTAATGATCAGAATAAACTATTAATCATTTTGATATTAGTTTTCGTATTGATATTTATATTTTATTTTCGATATATGCATAGGTTACTGAATAAAAACGTTAAAAACGCAAATTCGTGGAAAACTTGGATACTTGATTTTGATTATTACAGCAATAGCCAAAAAAAAATTAGTTATTATGATGTCAATATTAATCATGGAGTCCTATCTTTAAAACAGAACACTGCTGGTGTAGTGACTATTCCAACTATGAGTAATCAGTATTTAATGATTAAAATCAAAAGATCTGACGGGCGTTTTAATTGGGAGTTCCCACGAGGGTTTGTTGAATCAGAAGAAATAAATGGTGATGTAGTTGACTACTCAGCAGCTGCTAAAAGGGAACTCAACGAAGAATTAAATATACCTCCAGTCGATGTAATAAAGATAACTGATTTAGGGGAAATAGAGCCGGACTCTGGATTGATTGTGAGTTCAATACATGTAGTGAGTGTTGACATTTCTCAGTTAAAAGATGTTAAGCTGCAGTCATCAGAAAAAATAGTTGAGTATCGATTAATGGATATAGTTGATGTTCTAGCAGAAGTAAAAAAAGGAATGATTATTGACGGATTTACATTAAGTGCGATTGTACTCAGTCAGAATAGAGAATGAAAAAATTCCCGTATGGTTGAATGAACTAATACGGGAATTTTTTAGTCTCATATAATCATAACCACCCGTCAAACGGGTGGTTTGCTCCAGGGCTATAAGCCCTATGTACTGGCCAGCGTCTCAAGGCGCTGGCTTTTGTGGGTCAAAGCCAAATTGCCCTTGTCACTTTTGCCACCGCTT
>NZ_BTPW01000030.1:0-33740 GCF_036246185.1 Lactiplantibacillus paraxiangfangensis | reverse complement strand
AGATAATCATTTGCTTCGTATCTTCTGATATCTGGCAATGTGGTTTAACTAATGATGTTTGTGCGCTAAAAGTATGCTTACAGGATTTACAACGATAACGTTGCTTACGCAATTTTAAAATAATTGGTCGTTCTTTGACTGGAGGCATTCTGACATTAATTAGATTAGTCCCAAAACGCACTACGTCGGGCTGGCCACAAAGTGGGCAGTTCTTTAAAGGATAGGTCAGTTTAGCGTGAACGACCTGTTTGCTTGGATTACTACTATCAATATCAGTACAAATAATATTTGGGTCTTTAATTTGAAGAGTATCTTCGATAAAATGATTTTGGGACATCTTTTCTCACTTGCCTTTACTTTTACTTTGGTCGGTACGGGTGGTGCATTTGGGGGGTGTCCTTTTATTTTACACAAAAACTGGGTGTTGATGGAAATCCATCAACACCCAATATTCTAGAGCCATATAAATTTGCTTTTATGGGGGATGTCGGAATGAAATCAGCGATTTTTTTAGTAACGGCGCTAACCGATGTTAAGCAGGACGGTTTTAGCGCCAAGCTACGGGCGTTACTTGAACAACAAGTTCCCGTACAAATTTTATTTGCGGACTTAAACTTTTTAGAACGGACTACCTTTGATCAATTATTAGCACCCTTGGTTGCAACTAACCCAGCGTTAGTGACGGTTACCGACTTGTTTGATATCTTTAGTCATGAGCAGGGAAGTCCGCTATCTGAACGGACGCGGATGCAGGTTGATCACACTAATTTGACGGTGCGCCGTCACACGTCCGCAACGGAAACCGTCGTGCGATATTTGCACGATGACCAGTTGTTAGAAGAGGCCCACTTTACGGCGGATCAGCAACTGAGTTATCAAAACTTTTATCAGGATAATTTACTGACACAGGTTGTTTTTTGGGGAAAGCAACGGTGTCCGGTATCTATTAGCAATTTTCAGGCGGAAGTTTTGAAAGAAACTTTATTATTGAACGCTCAAGGTGAGTTAGTTTACCGATTTATGCGCGAAGAACAGCCCGTTCAAAAGATATTCAACGGCAAGGACGCGGCCAATTTACAAGTTGCAGACCTTGATGCACCTCAGTCAGAAGCTTTACCTAGCAAGAAATCCCGTGAGTCGGCGGGGGCGTTAACCGTGCGTAATGAACAGACAACGATTTTTAAAGTCATGGATTACGTCGATGCAACTGACTTTAATGGCATTCATGATTTTTATCGCTATGCCCTGCAACGGTTGGGCGCTGCGGATTCTAGACTTTACGTGGCTGTCAGTCAAAACGTTGAAATGTCTGCGGTGTTGCCTGATCAGTTGATTTTTAATTATTAGAAAGGGGTAATCTTAATGCGAGCAATTTTGTCAGAGGTCCATTCACATGGCAATCAACAGGCGTTGACGCTTGAATTAATCGATGTCCCTTTCGTGGTGAACGACCTTGCCATGATTTTTATGGAAAATAATGCTAAAGCGTCACGGTGTGTGCCGATTAAACGGCGAGAACATCATCACGTGGTTGACTTGACGATTGAAGTGCCGGCGTTTATTTTTGAGCAGGATGACCAGCGTGAGTTTTCGTGGGCAATGTACTTAACGTTTAACGTTGATACCAAGCACTACCTCTTGGAAGTTGAAAGTGAATACGTTTCTGATCGCCAGCAACTAACATTGGATAGTTATTTTCAATTTAATGCGGACGGCCAAAATCACGCGTTGCTTGAGATTCATACGGGGCAAAATCCAGACGAGTTCGTGGTCAACAGTATCAACCTGACGAAGGACGGACTGACAATCACGGGGCATAATGCAATCAATGACCAACCGCTTGGAAATCAATGCTTACTTTTGGAAAATACAACGACTGAAACGGTGACTAAGTATGCGACGACGACCGAATTGTTACGGGGACTATTTTCAGTAACGATGCCCATCGCTGATCTGACGGAGGCGGGACCCTACAATCTCTACGTTGAATATGATTATCATTCTCAGCACGTCCGTCAGCGTTTGGTTTTAGACCGTCAGCTAACGGGCCAAAGCGGGGCACAAGTCTTGCCGAGTGGCCGAATTGGGCGACTTGAACGAGCGACGGACGGGCGGATTCAGATTCAAACTGACGCCCCAGTATCCTTGAAGCATAAGGTCGTTGCACTAGGAAGTAAGGCTGAGCGTGTCAAGTTGGGGTTACACCAACTCCATGAGAAACTAAGCAATCGCTACATGCGGTGGCTGTTCAAGCAGGGACACCGACCGTTTGCCACGACGACGATTATTTTTGAAAGCTTCGGTGGGCGGCAGATCAGTGATAGTCCACTGGCGATTTACCAGATGTTCAAGCAATTATATCCAGGATTTCACTTTGTCTGGTCCGTTGAGCGGGAGTTGGTTCCTTATTGTAAGGCCAACCACATTGCGTACGTTGTTCGCCGGACGGCACGGTGGGCCCGAACGTTGGAAAAAGCCCAGTATTGGATTAGTAACGCGCGCTTTCCGGCCTGGGTCAAAAAGCCTAAGTACGTCACTTACGTTCAGACGTGGCACGGCACGCCACTGAAAAAACTGGGTCTGGATATTGAAAACGTTGTGATGCCGGGGACGACTACTGAGGCTTACCACCGAAACTTTGTTCAAGAAGCCAACCGGTGGGACGCCTTAGTTAGTCCTAACGATTATTCGACACAAATTTTCCGGTCCGCCTTTGGATTTAATAATCAAATCCTGAAGGTGGGGTACCCGCGCAACGATGAATTGATCAACGCGACCCCGGCGGATATTACGGCGATTAAACAGAAATTAAAGATTCCACTGGATAAAAAAGTCGTCATGTACGCACCGACTTATCGCGATAATCAGTTCGTGGAAAAGGGAAAGTATACCTTTGAACTGCCATTTAGCTTGGCTGATTTTAAACAGCGCTTTGGGGAAGATACCGTTTTGATTTTGCGGATGCACTACTTAATTTCAAACGCTCTCGACGTTTCAGAATACAGCGACTTCGTCTATGATCTGTCGAGTTATCCTAATATCTCAGACTTATACTTAGTCTCAGATTTACTGATTACGGACTATTCCAGTGTGTTTTTTGATTACGCCTACTTGAAACGGCCGATTTTATTTTACCCGTATGATTATCAGCTATATCAGGGCGAGTTACGCGGATTTTACTTGGATTATGAGCGCGACTTGCCAGGAACAATCGCACATAACGAAGCCGAGCTATTGGTAGATATCCGGAATGGTTTGCGGCAACCGGATATGAGTCAAAATGCGAAGTTTCGGGCGTTTTACGAACGCTTTTGTGCAATTGATGACGGGCAGGCAGCCATTAAGGTGGTCCGATACGTCATGCATCAGATTGAGGCCAACCAATAAATAAATTAGTGAATTAAAATAATTGATAGTTAGAAAATGAAATTGTTGTTAATTCGCTAACGGACCCGTCCGTTGAGAAACACCCAAGTTCTAATCGTGACCGTTTTAATAAAGTGAACGTACGAACTAGGCTGGGTAAATAACTGGCGCCAATCCACTTATTTGGCGATTGATTAGATGTTTTAAACTTGTGAATGATAAAACGATATTAAATTCAGATAATTTATCTATTTATTTTGACTGACTGTTGACAACGCTTACATTTTCGCTTATCCTTAGTTTGTAAGGTATTTAGTTACCTTCTAATCAATTCTCTTTCTCTCTTATGCCGACCACTATCTTTGGATAGTGGTTTTTTTATTGGAAAAATTGTCACAAAGTAGGAACAGGTTCAAACAGGGCTAATCCCATCTTCCGTCGTCGCAGGGCTAGGTTTTGACAGCTTCCGGGTGCCCCGTTATACTAAAATTTGAAGTGAGGGATTAGTTTGAAAAATCATGAAGTGTTAGATCTTATCCAAGAAATCACCCGTAATGACGGGACTTCTTACATGGAAATTGGCAATATGCTGATGAACGGGCGGGCCGAGCTGGCTGCTGAACGTGGCTTTATCAAGGAAGTCCGGATTTTACAATTAAATATTCCCCATTCAACCCACGTTGCGAAGTACGAAGCGTACGTGAATGAGACGTTCACGATTCCAGACGAATCAATGGATCACTGGGATGAATGGACGAAAACCCCTGAAATGCAGGAAGAAGTTAATTTGATCTTAAAGGAAAACCACATTGGGTAATCCAAGCCGGATTTGTTAAACATCAGTCGTCACTGGTGTTTTTTATTTGCCGGTCAAATGTGGTCAAACTTGGTCTATCGAGAGAAAGGGACCTGTGATTGAAGAACCAACTATTACAATTTATTCAGAACCACTTTCAAACGCGCTTTCGGTTCCGAAATGCGTTTGAATCACAATTAACGATCAGTATTTTGACCCGGCTGATTTTAGAACATTCGGAAAGCTTACTACTGACCCGGCAAGATGTTGAACGACTAACGGGATGTTCACTAGACGATCCGGCGCTACAACGCGAGTATTTTCCCCAACGTGCGATTACTTTATTGGAAACAGCGTTGGACGAGTTGACGAGCTTAAGTATCGTGGTGACGCATCCTGAAGGGCGGGTACGCTACCCGCTCTTTCGCAGCGTTCAGATTGATCAGGTTTGCGAACGCATCGTGTTCAATCTCAACTTGGACGTGTTACCCCAACTGACTGATTGGGCGCATGAATTAAAGCGTAAACAGGAGGATTTAAATTGAATTTAAGTGTCACAGAAACGTTGAATGCCCACCGGACCCAGCGCACGTTTACGACGCAACCGGTAACCGATGAAAGCTTTCATCAGATTATTGCAACGGCGCAACAAATGCCAACGAGCCAATACTTGCAGGCCTATAGCTTGATTGAAATTACCAAGCCAGAAGTGCGGGCGAAGTTAGCTGAAATCACTACGATGTCAACCGTCCGTGACAATGGCCGGTTGCTGGTGGTTGTGGCTGATCAGCATCGTAATGCTAGTTTAGCCCCGGGAACGGCTGCCAAACGGGCGTTGACCGAATTTGACCGTTTTGCGGGGAGCATCGAGGACGCCACTTTGATGACGGCAGCGATGGTGATGGTTGCAGAAAGCCAAGGACTAGGAAGTGTCGTACTTGGTTCCATCAACAACGATACGCAAGCGGTGATTGACTTATTGCACTTACCATCATTAACTTTGCCGGTATTTGGGTTGCAACTGGGTTATCCAGAGGCGCGGCCAGAGAAAAAGCCACGACTAGCTTTACCGGCCATTCTCTTTAAGGACCAGTATCAGGAACCAACAAGTTATCAGCAGACGTTGACTGAATTTGATCAGCAGTTGCATGCCTATTATCACGCGCGGACGAGTCACGCACGGGATGAAAGCTTAGCCCACATGACCAACGAAGCGTTAGGCTCAGCGGCTAAACGGCACCTGTTTTTACAAATTGTCCGTCGGCAGGGATTCTTACCTGAATTGGACGATTAAGCTGAAAGGCTGTCCACGCTTTGGCATTTTTACATTATCCGCTTTGCCGGACAGAACCGGTGTGCTATGAGGTGCGGTCCCAGCCACAGTGCGGTCTGTGACCGCGCTTCAAAGCCGATAGCCCACGTCTTTGAAGCGCCCAGCAAGAATGGTTGGCTAAAGAACGCCGACCATTCTTGCCAACACAGCACACCGATTCTGTCCGGCGTCGCTGAGTATGATTATCTCAAAATAACTTTTTGAATTAAGCAGGAATGACCCCACTAAATTAATAGAGACTAGTTTCCTTAGTCTGATTATTGAAAAATAGGACTTAATTTCAATTTGTAACCTTTAGTCAAAAAATAACGAACGAGCAACTGCGCCGATTGGTAGCAGTACTCGTTCGTTATTTTTTATAATTAGACTTAATGACGACTATTTTTCATAAGGATCGTGCTTAAACAATTGTGCCGCTTTAACGGCTGTTTGCCAGCCCGTGTAGAGGTTGTCGCGTTCTGCGGCACTCATTTTAGGCTTGAAGACGTCACCGGTTTGGTGGATCGACTTGATCTCATCGAGGTCTTTCCAATAACCCACGGCCAAGCCGGCAAGGAAGGCGGCGCCAAGCGCGGTCGTCTCCAGATCCGCCGCCCGGTGAATCTGCACGTCTGAAATATCAGCCTGGAATTGCATCAGCCAATCGTTGCGGGTCGCACCGCCGTCGACCATTAAAATCGGCATGGCAATGTCGGCATCTTGCTTCATCGTGTCGATAACGTCGCGTGATTGGTAGGCTAACGACTGCAGGGTGGCTTTAACGAAGTCCGCCCTAGTGGAACCGCGGGTCAGTCCAAAGACGGCTCCGCGGGCGTCAGAATCCCAATACGGCGCACCGAGTCCGGTAAAGGCTGGTACAACGTAAATTTCATTATGATTATGTGATTGCTTGGCAAGCGTCTCCGATTCCGGCGCAGATTTGACTAGTTGCATCCCGTCGCGCAGCCACTGAATTGCAGAACCCGCAACGAAAATCGAGCCTTCTAGCGCATAACTCACGTGACCGTCAATGCCGTAAGCAATCGTGGTCAGCAGGTTATGGTCGGAAAGTTGTGGTTGTTCGCCAAGGTTCATCACGGTAAAAGCACCGGTACCGTAAGTATTTTTGACCATGCCGGGTTCAAAGGCCATTTGCCCAAACAGCGCGGCCTGTTGATCACCGGCCATCCCGCTGATTGGAACTTGGCAGTTATAGAATAGGTAATCCTTAGTGGTTCCGTAAATTTCCGAATTAGACCGCACCGTTGGTAGCATGACCTTGGGAATGTTTAAGAGGTCCAAAATCGTTTGGTCCCATTGTAAGTCGTGAATGTTAAAAAGCATCGTTCGGCTAGCGTTAGTGTAGTCGGTGACGTGGGTCGTTCCCCCGGTTAGCTTCCAAACGAGCCAAGTGTCGATCGTTCCGAATAAGAGCTCGCCACGCTCGGCCCGTGCTTGGGCACCGTCGACGTGGTCCAAGATCCAGCGAATCTTCGTGGCGGAGAAGTAGGCGTCGGTCACGAGTCCGGTTCGCTGGTGGATCATCTCGCCGGCACCGTTTTCAACTAGCTGGTCGGCAAGGGGCGCGGTCTGGCGTGATTGCCAAACGATCGCGTTATAAATGGGTTGTCCGGTTTCTTTATCCCAGACGACCGTGGTTTCCCGTTGGTTAGTGATCCCAATGGCCTTGATTTGACCAGGCAGGACGCCCGATTCAATTAAGACGTCGGCAATTGTACTGGAGACCGCGTTCCAAATTTCATTTGCATTATGTTCGACCCAGCCGGGCTGGGGAAAGTATTGGGGAAACTCGCGTTGTGAGTCCGCGAGTTTTTGGCCCGCGTGGTTAAAGATGATGGCCCGGGTACTCGTGGTGCCTTCATCAATGGCCATGATATATTCGGCAGGCATATTCAATTCCTCCAAAAATTATTTTTTTAACGAAAGTATTATGAATTGATACTAGCACGCCTACCGGATTTTGTGAATAAATATAAGGAATTTAATAAATGATCGATAAGGATGAGTTGGCGGATGATTTATTAATTTTAAACTATACCAATTTATTGAAATTGTGATGGCGATTTGAAGGAGGTTTTGTGACGAAAAGCCAATCATAATGGTTCGTAACCTAATCAAACGTAAATGTGAGAATGCTTTTATAAATAGACCAATCCGAATATAATTAGGATTCAATTTAGCGATTCTAATTTATAGGAGGTTCCTGACATGCAAAAAACACGGTTCTTTTTAAAGGGTTCTGTCGCTGAAAATACTTGGCTCAACCGGCAAGCACAGCGTGGGTATCAATTAACAGCAATCAAAGGGATGACGTACCATTTTGAGGCCGTTGCGCATGCAGAAAACGTCTTAGCGGAATACTTACCCGTGAAGGTGTTAACGGCGATGAACGACGTGTTTCCCCCGCTGACGAGTTTTACGTTTCGTAACGGAAAAGTGGCGGTGGCCTATTCGCCAGTCCGACCGGTTCAGCGAATCGTCAGCAATGATAATCATTGTCGCTTGGCCGTTTACCGGCATGCGCGGGAAGTTGCCTTAAATTGGATGAATGGCTTGGTCATTGGTATTTGGCTCTTAATGAGCCTCGAGATAGTAGCCACGAGGCGTTTGACGGTGACACCGTTGTTAACAAAGCTGTTATTAGGATCGTTTGGCGTTGGGGCGGGATTGATCGTCGCCGCGATCGTTATTTGTGGGACGGCGGCGGCTCGGTTTCACGGTCAAGTGCGGCGGTTGATTCGACTGACCGGTGAAGACAAAGAAGCGTGGAAGCCAACGATGCACATTGTGTTCAAGCACCAAAAGCAGGTCCCGGATACGGATGTATGGGCCGATTTAGGGGCGTGGCAACTGACGATGCAAAATCAGAAGGGGGAATACTACTATAATTTGCAGACTTATCTTAGCGAAGGAGAAATTAGAAACGCGATTGCTAAAATTATAAAACAAAAAGATTTTTCTGTGATGTCATGGCTTGGACTCTATCCGCTATAGGGATAGTCAGTTTATTAATTATGTGGAAATAATTTGAAAAAATTACAAAAAAGGTTGTAATTATGTCCAAAAACGTGTATAAATACAGTCATAGGTTATTGCCCGGTAGTTCAGCGGTAGAATAATTGACTGTTAATCAAGAGGTCGCTGGTTCGATCCCAGCCCGGGCAGTTAGTATCGTATAGTGGTAAAGCGGTATCTCATAGAGATACCGCTTTTGTCCGTTGCGATTCTAAGGGCATTGTTAGGATAAAAATGGTCAAATAATCGTCACAAATAAATCAAGAAAAAAGTTCTGACAAACCTTGACTATTCTTGACTAATCTCGTATACTTACTATATAAAAGTAAGTGATAAAGTAACTTACTGTAAACTTAGGAGGAATTCATCGTGACAGTAAACTTATATTATTCAACATCTAGCAAGTCTAGCCGTAGTGCGCGTGCATGGTTGGTTGCAAACAACATTACTTTCAATGAACGCGATATTATTGCTAACCCTCTGGATCGCGATGAATTGAAACAAATCCTCCGGCTCACTGAAAATGGCTTCGAGGACATCGTTTCAACGCGTTCTAAGGCTTTCAAAGCACTGCACATTGACTTGTCTGACCTTGGCTTTAACCAATTGTTAGATTTATTAGTCGAAAAACCACAACTACTAAAACGGCCAATCATTTATGATGGGCGTCGTTTACAAATCGGCTACAACGAAGAAGATATTCGGGCATTCTTGCCACGTTCAGTGCGTAAGTCAGAATTACGCGAAATTCAACAAAAATTATACGATGACGACCAACAGGCAGTTGGGTAATCACCGTTAACGCGGGTGTTGCTGTTATTTATAACAGTGGCGCCTTTTTTTGTTGGACTGAGTTTTAGGCAAAATGGTTGGTTAAACGAGAAACATTGCGTACAATGTAAGAAAAATATGAATTGAGTGTAAAAGGAGTTTTTAAAATGAGTGAACAAGATCAAGTTGCGTGGGCGATTCAAGCATTAAAGGATTTGCGGACGGACGGTAACCAATACACTATTGACGGGGTTATTAAAGTTCTTAGTGACCAACAGGCTGAAATTGAAAGTTTGCATGGCTCGATGGAAGGACAACTATGGAGTCCAACTAGTTGGCATCAGGATCAGGCCGCACAACGCCAAGCTAAAAAAGAGGACTAGTAGCAACGTTATTGTAACGGTACTCAAAATAATGTGAATTAACATAGTCCGGTTGACGCTGATAGCATGCGGTCGTGGGACCGGGGCAAGCCTGAGGAACGTCTTACCCCGATTCCGGAACGATTGCAAAAACCGCAATTGTCCCGGACCGTCCGTGGTCTATGGTCGGCAAAAAGTCACCGCCCTAAGACCACCTTCACGACCGATACCTATCAGCGTCAACCTCCGAGTACCCGACGGAGCGATTAATTAAAGCAATCAAAAAAAACTCCCTACAAGACAATTTGCCTTGTAGGAAGATTTTTTTAGTCGCGGAATTAATCCGCTGGTGCAGTTTGTTTCTTGTGAGCGGCTAACTGGGTCAGGTGTTCGAACAGGATGCCTTCGCGCAACCCGTTCTGTGAGAAAATCATCCGATCGGAGTCTAAAAAACGCATAAGGGTGATGGCGGGAATCATGCCGCCGACAATAATATCGGCACGATCCTTAGCCAAGCCAGGGACTTCAGCTCGTTGATCAGCATCCTTGCCTAAGACTTCATCGAAAGTTTCGTAGATAGCGGTGTCTCTTAGCCGGTAACCGTGGATGTCTTCAAAGTTTAAAAAGTCATTTTTACGCCGGTTGATTTTTGCCAAGGTTCGGTTACTCCCACCAAGACAAACTAGGGGAAGGTTCAACCCGTTGCGTAACCACCAGACGCTGTTAAACAATTTATCCACAAAGGTCATTGTTTTAAAGAGCTCGTTAGCTGCGACCTTATCGCGCAAGTCAAACTTTTCGGATAAGCTAACGGCGCCAATGGGTAAACTGACTAATTCCTTAGCTTGCCCGTTGATGATCAAGACGAGTTCACAGCTCCCACCACCGGTATCAACCATCACACAGTTGGTTGTTGGCAGGGTGTTAACGACGCCAAGGTAATCATAATAGGCTTCGGTTGTCCCGGGAATAACGTCGATGTCTAATCCGAGCTCGTTTTTGACTTGTTTCAAAAACTTCTTTTGGTTGCTAGCTTTCCGCGTGGCTGCGGTCGCAACCGCGGTTAACGTTAAGTTGGGCAACTCGTCGTACACGGATTTGAACGATCTTAGTGCCGTCAGGGTGCGTTCTATGGCGGCAGGCTGTAGAGTCGGCACCTCCCCGATATTTTCATTTTCGGATAAACGAACCATTTCCTTTAACCGGTGGGTCACGGTGTAACTACCATCCGGTTGGATCTGGGTAATCGTCATCCGACATGAGTTCGAGCCGAGATCAATGACGGCAAAATTTTCCATACTAATCTTCCTCTCCGTTTAAGGGATTGGGTTCATTTTTAGGACTCATCATTGGAATAAATTGGTGACTGTTACTGGTACGTTGCGCTTCACTGTGGTCAGCTTGTGCTTCTTGTTCAGCTTCGTGAATGAAGTGGTCCTGAGAATCCAACATTTCTAAGCCCCGGCCGTCAACCTTTGTATAGGTGTTATCGGCTTGTAGTACCCGGGTCTTAACGTTGTCTTGCCACATCGTTTCAAAAATGTCCATTGCACGGCGGCTGATTTCTGGCTGAAGCAGTGGGAAGAGCAATTCAACCCGCCGGTTAAGGTTCCGCGTCATCATATCCGCACTTGATAGGTAGATCTGTGGTTCGCCATCGTTACTGAAATAGTAGATTCGGCTATGTTCAAGCAGGCGGCCAATGATTGAATGAACTTCAATGTTATCAGAAACACCTTTAATCCCCGTCTTTAAGCAGCAGATACCCCGAATAATCAGTTGAATCTTCACACCCGCGTGGGATGCTTCGTAGAGTTTGCTGATAATTTGTGGGTCGGACAATGAGTTCATCTTCATCCGAACTAGGGACGGTTTGCCAGCTTTTGCGATTGCAATTTCGTCATCGAGCTTTTCGTTGATAAAGTCGCGAATGCCGTCTGGTGAGATGTGTAGTTTATGGAAATAAGGTGGTTCCGAATAACCCGAGAGCATGTTGAAAATGTTGGAGGCGTCAATCCCCATGTCGGTATCGGCCGTGAACAGGCCCATGTCGGTGTAGAAGTGGGCGGTTACGTCGTTATAGTTCCCAGTCCCCATGTGCATGTAGCGTTTGATGCCTTCATTTTCACGCCGAACGACTAAGGCTAACTTACAGTGCGTCTTTAGTCCGATTAAACCGTAGATGACGTGGCAGCCCATTTCTTCGAGCTTCTTGGCCCAGTGGACGTTATTTTCTTCGTCAAAACGGGCCTTCACTTCAACTAAAACGGTCACTTGTTTGCCATTTTGCGCGGCTTGCCCGAGGTATTTGATAATCGGCGAATCTGCGGAAACCCGGTAAAGCGTCATCTTGATGGCCAAAACGTCGTGGTCTTCAGCGGCTTCGTGAATGAAATCGACCACCGGTTTGAAATCATCGTAGGGATACTGCATTAAAACGTCGTGCTGCTTGATGATGTCAAAAATCGGGTGTTCCTGATAAACAGCCGGGTAGTTGGCGTGATACTTTGGATAATTTAAATCATCGTGACCACTGACGGCCTTAACGAGTTTCGATAGGAAAGTTAAGTTCAACGGTCCGTTGATAATGTACAGGGCACTTTCTTCAATACCGAGGGCTTTAGATAAACGGGCCCGTTGGTGTTTACTCATGCTCTTTTCAACTTCAAGGCGCATAACTTTGCCCCGTTCACGCATCTTCAGTTGTTTTTGAACTTCCTTTAAGAGGTCAGACGTATCTTCTTCGGCAACGTCAAGATCCAGGTCACGCATCACGCGGTAGGCGCTGGTTTCTTTGACGGTGTAGTTGATGAAGAGGGACCCGACGAAGGCCTTAATGATGTCTTCAATTAAGATGAACTGGTTAGGCTTGCCCGGTAACGTAACGACCCGTGGGAAAACGTCGGGAACTTGAACCGTTGCAAATTTACGGTCCTTTTTATCGCCGTTTTTATAGATGCGTAACGCAATGTTTAACGTGTTATTCCCGATAAATGGAAATGGTCGGGATGAGTCGTCGGCCATGGGCGTTAACGCTGGGTAAAGTTCATCGTCAAAGTAGTTTTTGACAAACGTGTGTTGCGCTTCGGATAGGTCGGCCATCTGTAAAAGATGAATGTCGTGTTGTTCCAGCAGCGGTAACAGTGAACGGTTCAGCGTGTTGTATTGGCGCTTGACCATTTCGTGGGCCGTATCACTAATGGCCTTTACCTGTTGCTCCGGTGACAAGCCGGCGGGATCGGGCTTGCTGTAGTTAACAGACATTAATTTACGGAGTGAGGCGACCCGGACGGTAAAGAACTCGTCAAGGTTGCTTTGGGTGATGCCCAAGAAGCGCACGCGTTCTAGTAACGGGTTGTCCTTGTCACGGGCTTCGTCCAATACTCGGTAGTTAAAATCGAGCCAGCTTAATTCACGGTTCGTATAATATTCTTCCTTGTGATAATTCATTTTTAACGTACCCCCCGAAGTTTAATAACTGGTGTTAGGCCGAAGACCTCCTTGAAGAATTCGGCTTTTTGCGCGAATACCCAATTCTCTAAAAACAGGTCGTCATGGGAGAAACAGGTAATAATGACGCGCGGATTTTTAATGGAAACTGAAATTTTACTAATTTTTTGTTTACGACCGTCGTCCAACGCATCGGCAATTCGCAAGATAGCGGATAGCTTGGATACGAGCACGCGTTGTTTAAGCGTCATGTGCTCGAAGTGCTTTAAGTCTTTCGACGGGGTCTGGGCGCTGTGATAGCGGGAGATCATCGCAATCATTTTCTTTTCGTCATCGGTCAGGCCAGTGAGCTCGGTCGCACGCAAAATGTAATCCGAATGCATGTAATGTTGATGCGGATCAATATAGCTCCCGACGTCGTGGACGATGGAGGCGACTTGTAGTAGTAGCCGGTCCCGCTTATCTAAGTGGTGGAGGGGCTTTAGCTGATCAAATAAGTGAAGGGAAAACCTCGTGACGAGGTCGCGGTGCTTCGGTTCAACGTTATAACGGTCAGCGATGTTTTTCGCTGCGGTGATGATTTGGTCGTTGAAGTTATATTTTTTATAACCTAATTTAACCGCTTCTTGAATAATGAGGCCGTCTAAAACGGTCACGTTTCCTAACCAAATCTTCTGGGCGTTGGTGAGTTGAAGCAATTCGTTGATCAGTAAGAGTTCGGGCACGATTAAGCGAACGTCTTCTTCGTCCACTTCGTATTTGTCCATTAAATACTGATCAGAAGCGTCGATAACGTCATCGTAGAGGGCTTGGAAATCAGCCTTACTGAGTTCTTCGACACCGGCCTTGGATTGTTGTTGACGGAAGAGGGTAGCAAACGGGGCGACTCCCAACATCACCACGTTACTAGGTTCTTCCCGGCGACCGGGCAAGAAGCGTCCAAAGTCAGCAATTTGACTTGAAATGTAGTCATCCAGGACTTCAACGTAGTTCGGAACGCTGGATTGTAAGTCTTCTAGCACTTCGGAAATCCGGACGGGCCCTAGGCGGAGACTACGCGAAAAGGCGAAGTTACCCTGGTCGTAATGAGAAATACCGACACTTCCGGAGTTAATCCCCAGTAAGTAAGTTGGTTCTTCAATCATCTGTTTAAAGCGTGGAAAGTGAACCGCAACGGCGGCTGAGCGTAAGTAGGTCTCCTGACTACTGGAGAGCCAGGCAATTTTGAGGCCAGTCCGGACCAGTAATTGGTCTTGAACGTAGTCGGCATTGTTGGCGGTGGATAATGACCACGATCCCCATAATCGATAGTCTTCCACGCCATAATCATTCATGATTTGGACAAAACCGGTCAGTGCGGACGCTGCCTCTTCGACTGAATCGTAGTTGATCGTGTGTTGATCGTAGATGTCTTCACCTAAAGCCACGTCGGAACGCACCCGTTCGACTTGTTTTAAGGTGCGTAAATTAACGATTGAAAGCTCAATGTTTTGAACATTGATCATCATGATACCAAATAATTTTGCTGCCATTTAGATCCCCCATTTAAATGTTTTGATACCTTGTAAACGCGATGTCTAGCGAAATAATTCTTTTAATCTTAACATACGTTTAACAAGGGTGGAACGACGACTGAGCAGTTCATAATAATGTAAAGTAGCCAAAAGGGCTGGATACCAAAAAAGGCGTAGTTCGGCGGTCACGAGAACGCCTGAACCACGCTAGTTAAAACTATAAGATTTCGTGATTGTTAATAATCAGTTTGTTCAGATGTTTTTCAACTCGTTGATCAGCCGGTGGTAGTTGGAGATAGTCACCGTACATCCGGGTCAGAATCTGATCATAGGCCCGGGGAATTTTAACCTGTAAGTCCTCAAACGGCGCTGATTCTAGTTCCGTAAGTTCTTGATAGGATAAGATTTCTTTATCGTAATCGTACTGCGAAGCGAGGTTTTTATACGTTCGCGAATCTGATTGTTCGTATAAGCGCATGTAACCTTCACGGTCCTGTTTGTGGCCGTTAACTTCGGCCAATTGCTGCGGCGTCCGCTTGGTTAACAAATTACGGAGTGGCGTTTTGACGAAGTTATAATTCAACCGCAGTAGAATCGCGGCGTCCTCCAAACGAAAATGCATCATTTGGGAACGACGGAGGGCCTCGTCATCGGGAATCTTGTCGAAGGGAAAGATATCGACGAAGACGCCTTTAAACGCGTTATTGACGTTATTTTTTTCTTCAATGTAAGTGTTAACGTCAAGTAGCTTCATATAACTGAGACCGTAATCAGGATCACTAGCCCCCGTTTGTAAGAAGTATTGCTCCGGATCAAGGTAGCGGTTCGCAACCGCGATAAAGCGCTGGTATTCACTGCGACGCATACCGATGTCAATATCGTCGTCCCACGGAATGAAGCCGTGATGACGGATTGCGCCCAGCAGTGAGCCACCAATTAAAAAGTAGTCGATTTTTTCGGTGTCACAAATTTTAATGACAGTTTGCATCAAGCGTAATTCGACTTGGTGCAAGGGTGTGAGAACCATTCCATCATCTCCTTTAGTAAGCGTTTCATCTACTATTATCATACTCCTTTGTCCGCTTGAAATGTTAGGCAGGATGCCTTACATGTGCAAAAAACGATAAAAGCTGGGCTGATATCAGTAAATTAGTTAAAGACGTGTTATATTTAGATAAAAGTCAGTGGGGTGACTGTAATATCATGAAAAATGTCGATTTGAGTAAATTATTAAATAGTTATTTTGAAGCGTATCAGGATGCCACTAAAAATATGGCGGACTTGGTGGCGTGGCCGTTGAGTCAAAATAAGCTGTCGTTCGAGCAGTTTTTAATTTTGCGGCGGATTACCGATAGTGACCAAGTGACATTAAACGATATTGCTGTTCAGCGGCAAGTGACGCGCAGTGCGATTTCGCGGCAAGTCAAAGCCCTGTTGACGCAGCACTACGTTTTTCAGGTGCCAGATCCGCAAGACCGCCGGCGACTCTATTTACATTTGACCGAACGCGGGCAACAGGTTGAAAATATTGTCAATCAAGCCATTACGAAGCACTTTGATACGTGGGTCAATCAGTTAGGTGCCGAGCAAATTGATCAGGTTTTAAAGATGATGGAAGGTTTTTGTCAGCAGGTTGCACAACTGGGCAAGAATCAAGATCAGCAACGACCGATCGCACACTAAAAAATCCGGAAGACATGGGGAGCAGTCCTCACGTTTTTCCGGATTTTTTTAATGTTTAAAGAAGTTACAGTAAACACCTTCACAAGCTTCTAAAAACATCCCGATGGCCATTATGTACATCGCAACCATGTTGTTCATGGTAAAAACGAAGTAGAGTAAAACGGCGTATAAGATGAGAAAAAAGATGGCGCTAAACTTGGAACTTGCCATACAAATCACGCTCCCCAGACAATTTTTGAAAATTATCTCTTACACCAACTCCATTCTAACGCAGCCAAATTAAATTGAAAGTGGAAAGTAAATCACAATAAAATTATTTAGCGTTCGGATATTGCTTTTAATTAAGAACAATGTTAGGATTAATTCTGTTATATAGAGCAGAAACACGAACGTTTACAATTGTGCTATTTCTATTATTTAAAATATTTGGAGGAAAACATGAATAAAATTGCAACGTATTTTAATTTTTCAGAATTGAAAACGTCCATGCGAACGGAAGTATTGGCCGGGCTAACGACCTTTGTCTCGATGGCTTACATCCTATTTGTTAATCCGAGTGTCCTTGGTGCTTCTGGAATGGATAAAGGGGCGGTATTTACCGCGACCGCGCTAGCTTCAGCACTTGGGTGTCTGATGATGGGGCTACTTGCGAAGTACCCAATCGCCATCGCACCCGGGCTAGGCGTCAACGCCTTCTTTACTTATTCCGTTGTTATTGGGATGGGTGTGAAATGGCAGACGGCCTTAGCAGGGGTTTTCGTCGCCGGGTTAATCTTCATGTTGATTACCATCTTTAAGTTACGTGAAATGATCATTGATGCGATTCCACGTGATATGAAATTAGCGATTTCCGCCGGTATTGGGTTCTTTATCGCTTTTATCGGGTTACACGGTGGTGGTTTGATCGTTGCGAATAAGTCGACGGTCGTTGGTTTGGGTTCATTGACGGTTGGGACGACTTGGTTAACCATCTTCGGGTTAATCGTCACGTTAATCTTGATGAGTCGTAAAGTTCCGGGTGGGATTTTCATCGGGATGGTCTTGACGTCCATCTTAGGATTAGTCACTGGTTTGATTAAGATGCCATCGACGGTCGTTTCCGCTGCACCTTCATTAAAACCAACTTTTGGGGTCGCGCTGACTCACATTGGTGACATCAATTCATTACAATTAGTGATCGTTGTCTTAACGTTCTTGTTAGTGACCTTCTTTGATACGGCCGGTACGCTGGTTGGATTAGCTGAGCAAGCTGGCTTCATGCGTAATAACAAGATGCCACGGGTTGGGAAGGCGTTGATGGCTGACTCAACTTCAATGTTAGTTGGTTCCGTCTTGGGGACTTCACCAACTTCCGCGTACGTTGAATCTTCTGCCGGGATTGCGGTAGGGGGTCGTTCCGGGATGAGTGCCGTTGTAACGGGGATTCTCTTCTTGTTTGGGCTATTCTTCTCACCACTATTGAACGTTGTGACGAGCCAAGTCACCGCACCGGCATTAATCATTGTTGGGGTGCTCATGGCCGAATCATTAAAACAAATCAACTGGGAACGGTTTGAAATTGCCGTACCCGCTTTCTTAACCGTTATTGGGATGCCATTGACTTACAGTATCTCCGATGGGATCGCGTTAGGGTTTATCACCTACGTTATTACGATGGTTGCCACTAAGCACGGTAAGGAAGTTCATCCGCTCATGTACGTGCTCTTCTTTATCTTTATTATTTATCTTTGGATATTAAACGTCTGATACCAGGTTAAGTGACGCAAACCTTGGTGCCCGTTTAAAACATAGCAATATTAAAATCCGTTCAGAAATCTTTCTGGACGGATTTTTGCGTTTAAGCGCAATCTCCATTTGCTTACAAAAAGTAAGCCTTTTTGCTTGAGTTTGGCTGTGAAAGCGTTTTATAATACCTTTGTTAAATTAATTCGGATAGCTAATTAACTACCTGGTAACGGAAGGAAAGCGATTTTTATGACGAAGATGATTGCGGGACAAGCATTAGTAAAGGTATTGGAATCTTGGGGTGTCGACCACTTGTACGGAATTCCCGGCGGCTCGATTAACCATACTGTAGAAGGCCTTTATTTGGAGAAAGACAAGGTGGACTACATTCAGGTTCGCCATGAAGAAGTGGGCGCCTTAGCCGCTACAGCCGATGCCAAGTTTAATGGTAAGATTGGTGTCTCATTTGGTTCTGCGGGCCCCGGCGCAACGCACCTATTCAACGGCTTGTACGATGCCAAAATGGATCACGTGCCAGTGCTAGCGTTGATTGGTCAAGTGCCACAGCCCACGATGAATACGAACTATTTCCAAGAAATGGACGAAACGCCAATGTTTGGCGACGTTGCCGTGTATAATCGGACCGTCACGACCGCCGAACAGTTACCGTACGTGGTTAATCAAGCCATTCGGGAAGCTTACGAAAAGAAGGGCCCGGCCGTCGTGATTATTCCGGAGGACCTCTCCGCTAAAGAAATCGACTACGAGCCAGTAAAAACACCGAACACGGTCGCTAATACGTTTAAACAAACCATTGATCCGCAAGCGATTGCCGCAACTTTGAAGCTATTAAAGGAAGCAAAACACCCACTAGTTTATGCGGGGCGGGGGTTGCTTGGTGCTCGCGACGCGTTAGTTCAGTTCAGTGAGACGTTTAACGTTCCCGTCATGAATACCGTGCCCGCAACGGGCGTTATGCCGACGAACCATCCGAATGCCATTGGAACGTTCGGTCGGTTAGGGACGAAGTCTGGGTTTGAAGCGCTCCAGCACGCGGATCTGATCTTCTTCTTAGGTTCTGAATTTCCATTTGCGGGCTTCTGGCCGAAAAACGTTAAAATTATTCAAGTTAATGACCGGCCTTATGATATCGGTAAAATGGTTCCGATTGACTACGCCGTCATCAGTGATGCTAAGTCTTACTTAAAGGACATGGTTGCGACGGGTGAGTCCCTTCCCGCAACGGATTGGTTGCAAGCGAACCAAACTAATAAGCAAAACTGGGATGCTTGGTTAAAGCAACGGGGTGAAGACGATCAAGACGGATTAGCCCCAGAAGCGGTCATGAACAAGGTTGCCAGCATGGTCGGTCCTAAGGATACTTACGGTGTCGATACTGGGAATGTTTCGGAATGGGCTGTGCGCGGATTACCAATGGATCAACAGCAGAAGTTTGCGCTCTCCGGGTTATTTGCGACGATGGGCTTTGGTTTGCCAGCGGGAATGGCAGGGGCTTTGAGTGTACCCGACAGTCAGGCGTGGTCGTTTTCCGGTGATGGTGGCTTTGCGATGGTCGCCCCGGATATCATTACGGAAGCGCGCTACGGCTTACCCGTAATCAACGTCGTTTTCAGTAATCGGCGCTTCGGCTTCATTTATCGTGAACAGGTCGATACGAAGCAACACCTTTATGGGGTCGATTTGACGGATGCCGACTGGGCTAAAGTTGCCGAAGGGTTAGGCGGGATTGGATTTACGGTTAAAAATAATCAGGAAGTTAACGCGGTCTTTGACCAAATTAAGCAGCTACAGGCTGACGGAAACCGGCAACCAATCGTCGTTAATGCTGTCATTAAGCAGGACGATCCGATTGGGACGGCGTACATGCCACTTGATCCGCAACTGTATGGTCAAGAAGCCGTGGACGAATATGCAAAAGCTAACCATATTGACGTGCACCAACAACCATCACTCGGAGAACTTTTACGTGCTGCTGGTGACGCACTTTAATATTGAGTGGAGATATTGGTCAGTCATAATTGACAACTAATTAAATTAAAAAAACGGTCACCAACTGAATTCAGCTGATGGCCGTTTTATTTTAATTAATTTGAAAGAAACTACTTATTAAAGCTACCGTCTTCAACGTCCTTGATAAATTGCTTCAAGTGGTCGAAGTAGACTGGGGCGTTGTCGATCATGTGATGGTGACCACCATTAGGGGTTGTCACTAACCGTGAATTTGGAATGTCGCGGGCCATCCGCCGAGCAGAGTCGAGTGGCATCGTTTCGTGTTCGCCAAAGGTCAATAACGTTGGGACCTTGATGTTATGAATCTGGTCACGAACGTCCCATTCCTTAAGCTTCCCAGTGATGACGAATTCGTTGTCGCCTTGGAAAGCGTTATAAACGGGTTTAGCCGTCGTGTCGATCAAATGGCGGATTGACGTTGGCTGTTTGCGGTCAACGTAGCCGGCATTTAAGACGTCGACGTATTTCTGGTATTGGGCATCGTCCCAGTTACCTTCCGCTTCCTTTTGCTTCATGTAAGCCACTGCATCAGCGGGAAGGGCGTCTTCACGAACTTTATTAACGTGCGTGACGTATTCTTCGATATTGTCGACCATGCTGGAGATGATAGCACCCTTTAGATGTTGACCATACTTGAGTGCGTACATCATCGTTAAGGCACCGCCCCAAGATTGACCAATAAGATAGAAGTTATCGAGGCCAAGTTTTTGGCGAACCTCTTCGACTTCATCAAGGAAGTAATCGTAGCTGAGGTATTTCTTGGCAATTTCAGGATCCGAATAGTCAGGTTGATCAGAGTACCAAGAGCCTAACTGATCATACATGGAAACTTGAACGCCTAAGTCGGATAATTCATCACCGAAATTTTCCCAGTATTCATGATTCCCACCTGGGCCACCGTGCAAGCAAAGTAATTGAATGTCGCCTTCACCCTGGGTATTGGTCCATAAATGGTAACCGTTATCCAGTGTGATGATCGTTGTTCCCTGTTTCAAATGATCACCTAATTTCTAAATATTTTAATCATTATCTTACCACTGTTAGCGGATGACGGTCAAAAGGGGGGGCTGGTATCTTATCAATATTTGCGTGATAATAGATAACTGTGATTTATAGTATTAACGAATTAATGAAACATAGATTATGGAAAAGATCCGGTTGATTTCTGAAAAATAGTCCCGTTAAGCGGGTTGGATAAAGATTGAATTTTGAGATGGTTTTGGCTTGACAACCGCTTACATTTTCAGGAATAATGACTAAACTGACATTCGCAGTAAAATGTAATATTACATTTTTTCTATTCAATTGCGGTTAGTTAACCAATATGAAATAATGGGTTAACTAATGAGAAAAAGGTGAGATTGAGATGGCTAACCAAACCGAAGTATTACGGTTATTAATGGCTACGGCTCCGGATTACTGTTCTGGGGATCGGTTAGCTAGTGAGCTAAGTATTAGTCGCACCGCTGTTTGGAAGATGGTCCAAGGCTTACAAACGACTGGTTACTCGATTGAAAGCCGGCACGGGTTGGGGTATCGCTACGTTGAAAACAATCAACTCAGTGTGGCCGGAATCAGAAATGGACTCAAACTATCACCGGCCGTTCAGTTGAGCGTGTTACCATCTGTTGATTCAACCAACGCCTACCTGAAGCGCATGGCGACCCGCACACCCTTGGTCGAACCGGTGGTCGTGGTTGCGGATACGCAGACGGCGGGGTATGGTCGTTCCGGACGGGCGTTTTATTCACCAGGGCAAACGGGAATTTATCTCAGCATCGGGCTACCAGTGACAGCAAGTCAGCCGTTAAACGCGGGCTTACTGACAACGAGTACGGCAGTCGTTGTTGCACAAACGTTACAGCAATTATTCAATGTTTCCGTAGAACTTAAGTGGGTTAACGACGTCCTGGTCAATCATCACAAAGTTGTTGGGATTATGTCGGAAGGGATGACTAATCTGGAAAACGGCCAAATTTCGACGGTGATTGTCGGAATGGGTATTAACTTGACGACGGCGGACTTTCCGACGGCGATTCAAAATAAAGCGGGTGCCGTTTTGACACATCCAACGGCGATTACGCGAAATCAAGTGGTGCGCACGTTGTTACAGACCTTTTTTGACCGTTATCCGACGTATCGGACGGGCAATTTTATGGCAACTTACCGTCAGTTATCAATGGTGATCAACCAGCGGGTGGCTTTGAAAAGCGGTGCGCAGACTTACGATGGCGTTGTCCAAGATATTGATCAAAATGGTGCCTTAGTGGTGCGGTTAACTGATGGTCGCGTGCAACACTTTAGTAGTGGTGAAATTACGAAGGTCAACTTGTTGACGGGTCAGTACCACGGTTAAGCAGGAAAAAAGTATCAGGTTAGTTGCTTTGTAAGTTGAGGCAACTAATTCAGTTTTAATGAGTTATGGTCTAACTATCTCAACGGTATACCGCTGTGTACTGTTTTGCTTGTTTTTATGAGTGGGTGTATACCTTTTGGTACCGGGCATGCATGGGGCAAATGTGCAGACTTCCCAGTGAATAAAACGGTTAATAAAAATAATTAAAAAAGAGATAATTATACTAGTCAGGTCTGTTGGCGACAGATTATAGTGGAAGCATTGGATACCAACGGGTACGTCGGTAAAGAAGAAACAGTTCAAGGGGTAATTAGAAAATGAGTGAAAATTTACGGAGAGTTAACATGAGCCGGACAATGACAAGAATGAACCGGCATCGAATGCGTCCTCGCCGTTACATCACCGGCTTTGATGGTATTCGAACATTGGCGGTTATTGGGGTTATCGTTTATCATTTAATGCCGGCGTCATTACAAGGTGGGTACTTAGGGGTTCCAATCTTCTTCGTGGTCTCCGGGTACTTAATTACGGATATTTTATTACAAGACTGGTTGAATTACGGTCACGTGCGAATCGGGCGGTTCTTAGGACACCGAATGCGGCGACTGTATCCGGCGTTTGTGACGATGTTACTAGGAACGACGGCCTACATTACGCTGTTTCAGCGTTCGCTGTTGAGTAACATTCGTGCGACCGTGGTGACCAACCTGTTGTACGTCTATAACTGGTTTGAAATCGGCCACGGGCAGAGTTACTTTGACCGTTTTAACGGTGAATCACCGTTTACCCATTTATGGTCATTATCGATTGAAGGTCAGTATTACCTTTTCTGGCCACTGATTATCGGGCTATTAATGCTCATTTTCAAGAAACGATCACGGATCTTCTGGTTCATGATTGCGATGGCGGGAATTTCCGCGGTTGCCATGGCGTTGTTATATGATCCAGCCAATACGAACCGGGTTTACTACGGGACTGATACCCGGATGTTTGCCATTTTGATTGGTTCGGGACTGGCCTTCGTTTGGCCGTCACGGGAATTGTCACCAGACATTGGTCATAGTAATCAGCTGACCTTGGATATCTTGGGTGGCGTCTCACTGGTCGTCTTGATCTGGATGTTCTTCCAGATGGCGGGGACGTCAGCGTTCACTTATCGTGGCGGGATGTTATTATTCACCATCGTCTCGGCCGTCTTGGTTGCGACGGTTGCGCACCCCGGAAGCCACATGAACCGGTTATTGACGAACCCCGTATTTACCTACATTGGGCAACGCAGTTACGGGATTTACTTGTATCAATTTCCGGTCATGATTTTCTACGAAACTAAAGTGAAAAATATTGGGGATCACCCCTTAGTTAACAGCTTAATTGAAGTTGCGTTAATTTTGTTGGTAACGGAACTAAGCTATCGCTTTATTGAAGATCCAATGCGCCATTACGATTACAGTCGCTTGTGGACAGACTTCACCAACTTCTTGCGGGCCCCTAAGTTTAACCGCGTTACCGGCACCATTACCGGTTTAACGATTATCCTATTTGTGATTACGGCAGTGGGCTTTGTGCAACAGCCAAGTAAATCAGCCGCAACGCAAAAAACGGACCTACAAAAAACAATTGATAAGAATACTAAAAATGCTAGCAAGAAAAACGCGGCCGCTTTGAAGCGGCAAAAAGCCGCTGCTAAGGCCGCTAAGATCAAAACTGAACAGATGAAGACCAAAGCGGCGCTAGCCAAGTTATCCCCGAAACAGAAAAAGGTTGTTAAAGAATATAACTTGAAGCCACAAGTTGTCTTAGCCATGGGGACTACGGATTTGACCGCCATTGGTGATTCGGTGTTGTTAGACGTTTCGCCGGACCTGCAAGACGTTATTCCAGGTGCGGTTGTTCAAGGAAAAGTTGGTCGGCAAGTCACGGACGTGCCACCAATTATTGGTTCCCTTAAACAGCAAGGGCAGTTAGCGCATAACGTTTTGATCAACATTGGGACGAACGGGACCATTACGAATGCCCAAGCTGAGCAAGTGGTTAACATGATTGGCAAGGACCATCAGATTTTCTGGGTCACGGCTCACGTCCCAACTCAAAGTTGGCAACATCAGGTTAACACCCAAATCAAGAAGACGGCTGCGAACCATCCTAACGTTCACGTTGTGGATTGGTACAAGAAGGCGTTGAACCAATCTGATTGGTTTGCTTCTGATAATGTCCATCCCAACACAGCTGGGAACCGCAAATTGACCAAGTTAATTGCCAATGAAATTGCATCGGTCAATAACTAAGGTTTGAGAGTGTGAAATAGACACAGCAAGCACCACCAAGTAGCCTGATTAGGTTGCTTGGTGGTGCTTTGTTTTGGAAAGTACTGGAACCAGTTCAATCGCTACCTTGGTACTGTTTATCGCTAAAAAGCCAACATTTTTTTTGCGCTGCGCCAGCAGAATCAGTGGGCCATGGGGTCGGCTACAGACAAAGAATGGTCTTCCGCCTCGCTTGAAAGCCTCAAAGAACGAGTCTTTCAAGTCGCCCCGCACTGTAACCTGGCAAAAAACGCCAGCAAACAGTGCCGACACGGCCCACTGGTTCTGCCGGCTACGCTGGGACTGTTTTAAAACAAAATAGTTAAGTTTGATAGTAACCCAGCATAACTGGAGGACGTCCATGATGAAATCACGGGCAACCGGAAGCGGGAAACTTAACAAATTTATTGGTAATAACACTGAAAAAAGCGGTGTTTAGTGAAGTCGGACAGAATTGGTGTGCTGTGGCGGCAATATTAGCCGGGGCCATTGGCTAATATTGCGGAGCGATTTAAAGACGTGGTTTGTCGGCTTGAAATCGAGGATCCCAGACCGCATTGTGGCTGGGACCGTCTCCCATAGCACACCGGTTCTGTCCGACGAAACGGTATGATTAAGCTTTTCATTTCTCAGTTAGAGACTAGATACAAAAACGGTTGAGGATTTGATTCCTCAACCGTTTTTGTATGCGCTAGTTTTCGTCGATTGGTTTAACCGGGATGTGCAATTGAATGTCATTTAAGTTCAATGAATATTGTAAGTCCTGGTTACCACGAATGGTCATCTTCATGTCAGTACCATAGATGACTAGGCCAACTTGGTGCCCCTTGAGTAAGTGGTGGAAAATTGGCTGTAGATCAAGTTCGAAGTCGTAAAACTCGTTTGGTTGAATGGCTTCTGCGTGCCACGGGTGGTGCCGGTTTTGCAAGTTTAAGTGGCCCTTCGTAATCATTTTGAACGGGGTCGCGGGTGCGAGCTTGAAGTCCTTCAAATCGTCTTCGCGCCAGTGGAACCCGAGGTCGAGCGCTTTAGCCGCAATCATTTGTGGGCTGACTGTTAACCGCTTGGCTTCACCAAAGTCGATCAGCATGAAGCTCAACATCCCAAAGTTTTTATTAACGGCGACGGAACCCTGAACGTGTGGGCGGCCAACAAGTAGCTGGTCGCTAGGTGCTTGCCACGACTTAAATAGAAGACGGTGGTCGTATAGTGGATTCGTCTTGGACTCGCTTAATAGATCCGTTTGCCAAGCATTCAAGTCTTGTTGATAATGCTTGAATAGCTTGTCGGGCAACTTATCCGTGAAGTGGGCCGCGCGTTGGTCAACTGGGTGGTCGGCGGGAACGAGTTCTTTATATTGAACCTTGAAATCGAGTGACTGGGTGCTATCTTGCCACCAATTGTCGTAGCCGTGCCAAGTTTCAGCCTTAGTATTGTCCTGAACTAAAACGTTTGGCAACAACGCTTCAGCGTGATTATCCAAGCCATAGAGTTCATGACTCAGCCAGAGGTTCATCATGTCGGTGAAGTCGAGTGACTGTAAGTTGTTGATGTAAATATGCTGTCCCTGATGCAAAATCAGTTTCTTGGTTACGGGAACCTTTTGAAGCTTGTCCCAGAGGTTGGCAACGTTGCGAGGCTTGACGTTCCAGTCGTTTAAACCGTGGACCATGACGATGTCGGCCTTGATCTTATCAACGTTTTTAAGGTAATTCCGTTCGTCCCAGTAGCGATTATAGTTCCCGGTATCACGATCCTGATCCTTAGTTAATTCGGCAAGCTTCTCGTCAAATTTAGCTTGAATCTGATGGGCGTCGCCGGCTTTTAGACTCCGTGAAAAGACTTCGGCGGCTAAAACATCGGTATCTTCCCCTTGGAAGGTGTCCGGTGCCACAACGAGGCCGTTATCGCGGTAGTAATCGTACCAGCTGGAAATGGCGGCTTCAGAGATAATGGTCTTCAACCCATCGACGCCGGTAGTAGCTGCGGCGGTCGCCAGCGTTCCTAAGTACGAACGGCCAGTCATTGCTACTGAACCGTTTGTCCACCAAGCTTTGATGGCAACGTCCGCGTCACGGTTAGTAAAGGCGTGACGTTTGCCAGTCAACCATTCGATGATGGCGACCGTCGACGTCGTTTCATCAACGTCACCAGTGGGGGCTAAGCCGTCGGAGTCGACGGAACCGATCCCAGCTGCGTAAACGACGGCAAACCCGCGAGCTAAGAAGTAGTCGTTTAATGTATACGATTTTTCACGGCCAAACGTTTCTTCGGCGTCGTCACTGGTGGTTTTAACGGATCGTTCTGCTGGTAAATCAGGGGTTTGTGGCTGGTATTCAACGTCTTCATAGGTGTTGGTGTCAGGTTCTTTCGCGGTCAACGGCACGTCGACATTGTGCATTTGCGCTTCGCCAGCGTGGTCGTTAATGCCTTGGTTATAAGGACTGGCCGTGTATAGGACCGGTACCTTCAACCCAGTAGCCGTCTCGGCTGGCCGCAAAATTTCGACCTTTAATAAGTCCCGTTTACCGTCGTGATCGGTGTCTAAGGGTGCTTCAACGTAGACGACGTCGCGGATTAAGTCGTTCGTGTTAAAGACGGCTTGCGCTTTGCCGTTGAAAAACAGGGGCTTTTGTTCGTTAGGCAACTGATAAAAAGGCACAAAGTAGCCCCGCGCCGTTAACGCCTCAATCAAGGTTTGACCGTTGTTCCCACGGGTGTTTAAAAGTAAGTACCACGCGTAGTAGAGTGATTCGCGGTCAAAAGCGCTGTCGGCCACCATTGGAAGGTGGATGTCGCGCATTGCGAGCAGTGGATCGGCCAAGTCAAAGTCTTGTCCCGGTAAAAATCCCAGTAGTTGGAGGCCGACGTTGTAAAAGACTTGGTTGTTAACGACGGTCGCGTTTTCGAGCCATTCGTTCAAGTTGAGTTGGCTCGTCGCCATTAGGTTCGCAAACTTGTGCTTGAGACCGCTAGTCGTTTTGACTTCTGGAAAGCTCTCGGCCAGCAGCGCCCGATAAACGGCTGGAACCGTGGTCAGGCTGCTCATTTCTGGTGTGATGAAGTGAATCTTAGTGAGTTCCGCGATGGCCGCTTCTGAATCAGTCGGCACGATCGCAAATTGATTATTTATCATAGCAAACGTCCTCTAAAAGTTTAATTTACCTAACATTATACCGCATTTAGCCGCGTGCCAACGCTTCTAAGGGACAGTCGGGCAAGTTTATGGTACTTTGATAGCTAAAGATAACTAACTTAGCGTGGAAGGGTGAACTTGATGGGGAAATTTCCAATTCTGTACACGACCCAGGCGATCAATGAAGATGGTCTGCAAGGGCGGGCTTACGTTCCAGACGGGCTAGCAGTACCAGTCGCTAGTCCGCTCAACGACGTTCCCGGGACGAACCCGGAGCAACTGTTAGGCCTAGCGCTCAGCACGTGTCTGAATGCAACGCTAGCCGCCATTGAAGGCGAACACGATCAACCTCATCAAAGTCGGGTCGTGACAACGGTCAACATGAGCCGGGATCGTTTTGGCTATCAGTTTTTTGTGGATGCTCAAGTAACAATTCCAGAAGTTGATTCAGCCACGGCGAGTCACTGGTTGGCACTGGCAGAACAACGTTGTCCGGTTGCCAAACTGCTTGGTGGGTCGACAAGCGTTAAGATTCATTTGTAAGTGTTGATTAAACAAAAGATAGCACATCAGAAATACTTAAATAATTTCTGATGTGCTATCTTTTTGTTGTACATTTCCTAGATTAGTCTTCTGGGTGCAAGTGTTGCTTGATTTTTGCTGTTAGTGGCATGTGACAGTGGTGGCTTTGCGCGACAGCTGAGACTTTATCAACTTGCTGTAAAGCTAGTTGCTTAGTCTTTTCCCGTTCGATTTTTAGTTGTTTGCTGAGCGCGAGACTCTTATAAAAGCCGTGGGCGGCAATGGCTACGGGAACAATGTGTAGCGCGGTCAGTGCGGGAATCAGCCAAGGATCTTTTTCTAAAATCGTTAAAAATTGTTCGTGATGCGTACTAACATCGTTATGGATCATTTTAGGCGTTAACATCATGATCACCATCCTTTATTATTACCCACATCATACCTTAAAGTGGAACCGCTGTCATCGGGAACAGTTGATGGACACAAGTATTTGGCCGAAAAAAAGCGGGCCTGAGAAAATTCTCAGACCCGTCATTGTAATTAGTATGGCACGTGACAGTTTCTAACTACCACGCGACCTTAGCGTAGAACCGTTAAGGTAAGAATGCAATTAATTGACTGCTTTATTTGGATTCAGCTTGGCCCATCTTGCTATGACGGATGCCATAGCTGAAGTAGATGATTAGGCCGAGCACGAACCAAACTAGCGATGCGACCCACGTTTCCAAGGAAAGCTGCGTCATCATGAAGAGACAAAGTAAGCCAGAAACGATTGGCAGAACGGGGTAGAACGGCACCCGGAAGCCCTTGATCTGGTTTAATTTTGGATTCCGCCGTAACAGGATAATCCCAAAAGAAACGAAGGTAAAGGCAATCAGCGTTCCGATGTTGACTAAGTTGGCCAATTGTCCAAGCGGAACGAAGCCACCAAGAATCGAGATGACGATGGTCACGGTCAACATGGCGTGCTTAGGTGCGTGGTGCTTGTCGATTTTACCTAAGAAGCTAGGGAGTAGACCGTCCCGGCCAATCGAGTAGAGTAAGCGGGAGCTACTGTAGATCATTGTCACCATCATGGTGAACATCCCGGCTAAAGCCCCGATTGACACGATTCCGGCAACAAAGTTTTGATGAACGAGTTGAAGGGCGAAGGTCACCGCGTCATCAACGTTTAATAATTTGTAAGAAACCATCCCGGTCAAAACGCCTGAGACCAAGATGTAGAAAATCGTGCAGACGACCAAGGTCCCAATAATCCCAATTGGCATGTTGCGCTTGGCGTTTTTAACTTCGGCGGCTGACGAGGAAACGGCGTCAAATCCAAGGTAAGCGAAGAAGACCACCGCTGCCCCTTGGAAAATCCCTGAAACGCCAAACGGTGCAAATGGTGTCCAGTTGCTTGGTTTAACGTAGAATGACCCGACGAGTAAGAAAATAACAATAATAGCAAGTTTTACGGCCACGATGATGTTGTTCAAACGAACGGACGTCTTCAAGCCTTCGTCGATGATCCAAGCAATCGCACAGACGATTAAGATGGCAACTAAATTAACGTAAGTGCCGTGCGCCGGATCAAATGAACCAGTAATGGCTTTCGGTAATTTTAAGCCGAAGCCGGCAATAAACGAGTTGAAGTATGCCGCCCAACCGACGGCCACCGCCGCAACGGCCAGGACGTATTCCAAGACGAGGGCCCAGCCGATGATCCAGCCGACCATTTCGCCGTAAACAATGTTACCGTACGAATAGGCGGAACCAGCGATTGGTAGAACTGACGCGAATTCGGCGTAACACATCGCGGCCACTGCACAGACGATGGCGGCAATGACGAATGATAAAATAATTCCCGGACCAGCCTTAGTTGCGGCAACGGTCCCGGGAAGAATGAATATCCCGGTCCCAATCACTGCGCCAATCCCGAGCGCAATCAAATCAACGGCGCTTAGGGTTCGTTCAAATTGACTATCTTTTTGTAAATAGCGCTCCAAGTTTTCCTTTTGGAAGATGCGCTGACGAATCCCCATAGAATGAACCACCTTTTTTTAGTTATTATTAACAGTCTTTTGTCAAAATTGACAATTTACTATGATAATATGATACCGTGAACAATAATTAAAAGTCAATTAGAATCTGGTTTTAATTATTAAGAACTTAGTCACTTTAACTGGTTGTATTTTTAAATGTGTCCGTGAGCGATGGGGTTACAGTCGCAAGGGATTCTGCTAGAATAATGAAAGGCTGAAAGTTAACCTGGATTATGGCTAATTTTTATCATTAGTCATGACCGGAGTTATTCAGCGCATCACTGTACATAGTTTGAGAAACGAAACGCTTTTTAAAGGAGGAATTATTTGTGTCATCAATTTTAGTGGCGGAAGACTTATCAGCGGTCGGCGGCATTTCGTTAAGTGCTGCGCTGCCCGTTTTAACGGCGTTGCAGTACGACGTCGCCGCGTTGCCAACGAGTCTACTATCAACACATACTAGTGGTTACGGGCGCCCGGCCGTGGTTGACTTATCGAGTTGGCTCCCCGCCGTGTTCAAGCACTGGACGCAGGCCCAATTAAAATTTGACCAGGCTCTAATCGGGTACGTCGGTTCGGTCGAGCTCTGCGGATTGCTGACGGACTACTTGACCAATCAAAACTTGGACTTGTTGGTCGTTGATCCGGTGCTTGGCGACTTGGGGCAACTTTATAGCGGTTTTAATCAGGCCTACGTTGGTGCGATGCGGACGTTAATTAAATCGGCGGACGTCATTTTACCGAACGTGACCGAGGCCAGCTTGTTGACGGATTTACCCTATCAGCGCCATCCAGAATTAAAACCAACGTTAACGGCGTTGCAGCGGTTATTGAAACCGGGGGCGCACGCCGTCATCACGGATGTTGAACGTGACGACCACATTGGCTGCGCTTGGTTGGATGAACGGGGTGACGTCCAGTACGTGGGCCAGCCACGCCTGCCGGGACATTATAACGGGACGGGTGATACGTTAGCGGCGGCCATTGCCGGTTTGTTGGGGCGGGGCTTTTCATTAACGCGGAGCTTGGAACTCGCTAATCAGTGGCTCAACTTAGCGGTTGCCGAGACCTTGGACCAGCGCCGAACGGATGAGCGCCAGGGGGTTGCTCTGGGCCGGTTGTTACGGGCAATTTTGGCCTTAAATTAACGGCATATCATGTTATACTGAGTCGTAGTTGAAAAACTTAGGAGGATTGTTGCATGAGTACAGAAGTAGCAAGTGGGGCTGTGGTTTACCAGCAAAAAGATGGCCATCCCGCCTATTTATTATTGCAAAGTGCCACCAGTGATTTTTGGGGCTTCCCTAAGGGTCATTTGGAAGGTAACGAAACGTTAGCGGAGACCGCTCAACGCGAAATCCGCGAGGAGACCCAGTTAGACGTTCAACTGGATACTAATTTTAAGGCTTATACCGAATACACCTTGCCAAATGGGAACTTGAAGCAAGTGACCTTGTTTGTCAGCCAAGTGCCGACTGGTGTAGCGGTAACGCGCCAAAAAGTGGAAATCAGTGCGGTCGGTTGGTTCGATTACGCCACGGCACGTAAACGACTAACTTATGATAATCTAAAAAAGATGTTGGATCAGGCCAACGACTACATCGAAGCGCAAGACCACAAAGGCTAATTAAAGGCTTTTAGTCAAAAAAAGACAAAAAAATTACTGGTACCGTCGCATAAACGGTCACCAGTAATTTTTAAACTAAACGTTAAAACTATTTTTTTAAAATTAATTATTGACGTTAGGCTTGAACTTCCAAGTTTGCAACTGCATCTTCGATTGTTACGCCTTCAGCGGACAATTCTGGATGAAGTTTGTCAGTTGCAACAAATAATTGGCGTTGTGTATCTAACACAATGCTGAACCAGCTGTTCGTTGTTTGAAATTTCATTTGACAAAACTCCCTTCATGAAAATTGTTTGGTTATGCTACGAGATGCTTTCATCATCTTTGAACCTTACAATTTGTATATCGTACTATTAATCTTGATGTAACGCAAATGAAAAGCTTTACATACGACACATTTATAAGGAGAAAAACATGACGTCCAAACGAATTTTTGTGATTACTGGACCCACGGGAAGTGGCAAAACGACGGTGAGCCATTATTTAAAGGACCACTACGGTGTGCCCCAGGTGATCACCCATACGACCCGGGCCCCGCGTGACGGCGAAGTCGATGGGCGGGACTACTATTTTGAAACCCCGACTAGTTTTGCGACCAAGCATTATTTGGAACACGTGACTTATAGTGGTAATCAATACGGGTCTTCACGCGAAGGGCTAGCGGCAGCTTGGGACAAGTCCCCATTTATTAGTATTGTGTTGGACACGGCGGGAGCGATTACGTATGCCCGGGAGTTAGGTGAACAGGCCGTCATCATTTACTTAGAAGTTCCGGACCAGGGGGCGTTGGTGGAACGGTTGACCAAACGCGGCGACCATCCCGCCCGGATCAAAAAACGGGTCGCTAGTAATGAATATCGCCGCGATCAAGAATTGCCGGCCGGACTGGTAGGACATGCGACTGCGATAGTGAACGACGACTGGCAAGTGACGAAGCAAAAGCTAGACGCGCTCGTACGCCACTATCAAATGGCCGATGGACCGGTAAATTAATTCACTTTCCCGAATAGCTATGCTAAACTAAATAGTAATGATTATGATTTAGAAGCTGACGGCAGTGATTCTTGTTGCCGTTTCAGTAACTAACGGGAGGTGTTGCGCCGCATGGACACAACAATTGAACAGGCCGTGGCGATTTTGCGCCGTAATCAGCTGAAAATCACCAAGCAGCGGCAGGCACTGATAGACTATTTAGTCACTTACAAAGATCACTACGTTGCCATTTCAGAAGTGGACGAGCATATGCGCACACTATTTCCTGGAATGAGTCACAATACAATTTACCGAAACGTAAAGGAATTTGAAACACTCGGGTTATTGGAATTAAAGGCCCAGGCGAACCAGACATTGGTGAAATACCAGTGCGACTTCAAGCACCAGCATCATCACCACTTTATTTGTTCCAACTGCGGTAAGGTGCAGGAATTAGAAGCTTGCCCGCTGGATGCGTTTGAAGCGCAGTTGCCCGGTTGTACGATTACCGGGCACCGGATCGAACTCTACGGACTGTGCGCAGACTGTACGGCTAAATTAGCGGTCGACTAACGCTTAGACTATGAATAACAATTAAAAATCTCTCTCAGAAATTATTACTATTTCGGCTCTTTGTCAACGGCTGTTGATGAGGAACTTTATGAGGAAACCAATTCATTTTCGAATTGGTTTCCTTTTTTTGTTCTGAATTGTAAATTCAATCCGAATTCGTGTGTAAAAACGCGACCAATTT
>NZ_BTPW01000029.1:0-35027 GCF_036246185.1 Lactiplantibacillus paraxiangfangensis | reverse complement strand
TGATTTAATGCTTTCCATGGTTCAAATAAGTTATTAATCACGATTAATGATTTATTTGAGCTGTGGAAGGTAAACGCGGTTCTGAATGTCTCTTAAAACCTGTCTCAGATATTGACTTCAATCCAACAATAAATATATTGTTTAATTCAACATTTTTTAAATAATTATCATCTTTTTTGTTTTTAACAAAGATATGGATGTCCATTGGGTTGTATTGAACTAAATTCATGTGTGTTTTTATCGTTCTTATACGATTGGATTTATCCCAAGAAGCATGTTTTGAATCAGTAACCTTAAAAGTTTTTATTGGAATGTCTAATCTTTTAGCGTAAACTTGTGCGCCATTCTGATATCCAACTTTTGCCATAAATACAGGCATTGCTCCTATATCTCTAGCAACGCTATCTAATGTTGCTATTTTCTCCATAGGAACGTTAGATTGGTAATCTTTACATTCAATATCTATTGGTATAATTTTCCCGTCTTTATCCCTAAAATTTGCACGTATATCAATTTGATGTTTTACCCCTGTTTTGCCAACAATGTGATCATCATGTTTTATGTTTTCCACTTTAACATTTAAAAAATCATCACCTTGTGCTGTTAATATCCTAACAACCTCAGTGCAAAACTCTTCGTAACTGGTACCTTGTTTCACCATGATCAACCCCTTTTAATTATTTTTAACATAGTGGCAAATTCTATAATTAATCCGAACAGAAATTAAAAAGCCCAAAGCAATCACTTACAATGGTAGTAGCTAATTCCAACCAATATAGGGAGTGATTACTTTGGGTACATCTACTTTATCACGTTTTCAACGTGGCGCACTAGCACAACTGGTCAATGAGGGGAATAAATCTTACCAAGTAATGGCTGACGCCTTAGGCGTCGCCAAAGCTACGATTAGCTATGAGTTGGACCGGGTTAAACCTTATGATCCAGAATTAGCTCAGCAAGATGCAGATCGCAAAAGGCGGAATTGCGGTCGTCGTTCGATGCTGACGGCAGCATTAGCGACTTTAATTACCAATCACTTACGATTAACCTGGTCACCAGAAACCATTGCGGCCGCTTATAACTTGAGCACTGCGTCAATTTATAATTGGCTTAATCGTGGCTGGCTCCCCTTCAAATTGACTGATCTACCCAATCGGAATGTCCGCCAGCACCGAGTGAGCGAAAATCGTGGGAAATTTACAAGTGGGACTTCCATCGAACAACGGCCAACAACTGTTAATCAACGGTTAGCTTTTGGTCATTGGGAAGTAGATACGGTGCTTTCTAGTCGAAGTGAGTCACGATCATGTCTGGTTACATTCGTAGAACGTAAGACCCGACTTCTATGGGCCATCAAAGCCCCTAATAGAACGGCTAAGGCTCTAAACACCGCCTTTGGCAAGTTTATGGGGGCCTTCGGTCCCCAAGTAAAATCCATTACTGTTGATCATGGTAAAGAGTTTGCCAATTATCAGGCCTTAGAACAGGATTATCAGATCAAAGTTTATTTTTGCCATCCATATTCACCATGGGAGCGAGGTTCCAATGAATATTTTAATAGACGGTTACGCTGGTTCTTCCCGAAAAAGACCAATTTTAGCCAAGTAACGACTGATGAGATCCTAGCAGCACTTGAACTAATTAATCAACGACCATTAAAAATACATCATCAACAGACTGCCATTGAAAGATTCCGGGCTTGTTCGGATTAAACTTGTAATTTGCCATTTACATTCATATTTTACCATCAGTGATTACCCATAGCATAGCAAATTATGAAACGCCTATTTGATAACTGATCATCTAATTGAGTTAATACTTTTCAACTTCACGTGAATCTATTATTCGCAAGGTACTCACATACATTATTTCACCGTATATGAGACTTGGTCTGTAATATCACAAATCTCAGAAATCTTGGCAATAATGGCTAGAATAACCGAAGCGGAGAAATTTGTTTCGATTACGGTACCATTTTCAAGCGTGGCCGGTGCGTTGTGAGGCCTAAAGAGCATTCGACTTATCTGATCGTTTTCTTTAATCCGATCATAATTAAGACTATCCCTATTCCAAAGATCATTGAGGAAGATTTTCAACATTTTTTTCCATGTTTTTACTGGATATTCGTTTTCATTAATTGTTATTTGAACAGGGGCTTTACCCGTCACATCAACTGTTTGATCAATTGTGTACTCACCAGTAATTTCTTCTTCATTAACTTCTTTGATGTTTGGCATCGGAAAGATTTGGATTAACTCATCTGTTAACTCTTTAGTGCGGTCGATAATTGCTTCTTTTCCCCATTGATTATACGTTTCAGCAACTTCTCGAGTAAGAGAAACATTTGAGTCCTTATAAAATTCTTTTTTCTCACTATAAGGCTTATTACTCATCTCCTGATTATATTTAGTTAAAGTCAGGTTACCAAGCGTACCACCATACTGTTCTTTAACCTTATCAGCATTAGCAACCTGAAGTCGCCATTCTGCGTTCAATCGTTGTGGCATGATATGCTCAACCTGTGCATCATCAAAATTAATTGTTTCTCGGGTCCTATGTTCTTCAAGGATCACCAATGATAACTTTGCTAAATGATTTCTTTGATGATAAAGGTCCACTACCATCAAACTTTCCAATAACTTTCGATCGTCTGGAAAGTTTGCCTTTAGCAACCGAAGTAACCTGAGGCGTAGGTTACCACCCTCTTTAGATAAATCACATAGGCCTACGACAATTTTATTTAAACCATTTGTTGGCATTTGACATACCTTTAATCGGAAAAGATAACTTTCCAAAATATGTGCTAACTGAATGGCTTCTTCTTGATTAATTTTTGCTGTATCTACTAAATCCATTAATAGCATTAGATAAGGAAATACAACCTTACTATCCATCACATTGATATGCTCTAATATCTTATTAAACCGATCATCAGCAGATTTGTGATTCAAAATTTGATCGTAGTAACTAGCAAATTTAAAGAGGTCAGCGAGAGCTTGTTCGGAACTTAACCCATTTGAAATGAAGTAGTCCTTATAGCTACTATATACACCATTCTTTTTAACTGACGTATGTGTTTTGACAACCAAATAATGCCGAATAAATTCAGCAAATGTTTTAGTAGCAAACATACGCTCAATTTTAACCCAATAATTTTTATATAATTTCGTTTGTTGCTGTGAATCAAGTCTCATTAATAGGAAGTTTCGAACTAGATCAGAAGGTGATAACGAAACTCCCGTCGAATTTAAACTCTCAAAAACAACTTGTGGATTTTCTTCATTTGGATCGCTACTTAACTCAATGTAAACCATATTAAAATGGTTCATCGCTTCATACAGTTTAGAACTATCGATGTCACTGCTTTTAATCAGTTTTTGAAAAAGGCGATAATTATCGATAACTTTTGAAGGCTTATCAAAATCTAACCTATTCATTACTGAATAAAATGCTTCATAGTCATGTTCAACCGGTTTTAGTTTAAGATGATTATTATCATCCAGATATTTATTAGTTAAATACTCTTCCTCAATTTCCGCTTGGTCGTGTTCATCAGCAACCGACAATGCTTTTAATAGTAAAGTTAAGCTTGTTAAGCGCTGCTGACCATCAATGATGCGATATATATGACTCATCTTATTACCGGTTTCGGTAACATAAACAATTGCACCAATAAAATGATCAGTATTAGTTTGCGCCGCAACGGTTAGGTCTTTAAATAATTGTTTACATTGTTCTCTATCCCACTCATAATTTCGCTGGAAAACAGGAATTTCAAAAATTGTTTTACCACTC
The DNA here is from genome assembly GCF_036246185.1 of Lactiplantibacillus paraxiangfangensis. Classification (NCBI taxonomy): domain Bacteria; kingdom Bacillati; phylum Bacillota; class Bacilli; order Lactobacillales; family Lactobacillaceae; genus Lactiplantibacillus; species Lactiplantibacillus paraxiangfangensis. The sequence goes on along the minus strand of NZ_BTPW01000029.1, from coordinate 31,232 downwards.
CCCAGGAAATCAAATAAGTGTATGCTATCAGCTTTCATACTATTCTTCCTCCCCAAATTCGCGTTGTACTATTTCTGGCAGCGTACTTTCTTGCTTAATTTACGTCATTAAATTCGTTCAAGTTATTTCTTGCAATCTGCCTTTATTCTATCCCGGCTATATTAAATTATAAAGCCTAAATGCCAAGCAGTTCGCGTATAATAAACTAGTGAGTAATTTAAAGGTGGGGGAAGGACTGTTTTTATGTTGGAACTGTCGTTTGAAAAAGAAGTTGTTAAAACCTTAACGACCGGGAGTAACCAATGGGTGGAACGAAAAGACCTATATGGTGCGACGCCGGATCAATTATGGGCTAATTTTCGCGATAAATTAAATAACAATAACTATGCTAAATTGCAGGGACACCCTTTAACTGATACTGAGTTTAATCAGGTTAAACGGGCAATTGAAGTCCGAACACCTTACGAAGCGGCTAAATTACTAGCTGCCGAAAATGGCATTGGCAAAGTTGAAGTTGAACGTGATGATGCTAAGCTGAGCACGGTGACGCTCGAGTTGTTTTGGAAAGCGGACGTTGCTGGTGGTAAATCTAGTTATGAAGTGGTCCGACAAGCAGTGCGACCACGGTTAGCTGGTACTCAGGATGTCGATCCTGATCGCCGTTTTGACGTAACCCTATTGATTAATGGGTTACCCTTAATTCAATTGGAACTAAAAAAAGCCACGGTTGAACTTAACCAAGCTTTTAATCAAATTGAAAAATACGCGCAGGAAGGTAAATATACGGGAATTTACTCGCTGCTGCAAATGTTTGTGATTATGACGCCGGATAGTACGGCGTATTTTGCGAATGCCGAACCGGATCATTTCAATAAAGCTTTTTTGTTCAATTGGCGAACGCGGGATAATCACCCCGTGGAAAACGGCTTAGCGTTCACGCGCCAAGTTCTTAATATTCCCATGGCCCACAAAATGGTCAGTGAATATACGGTCATCGATCAAGAGCGGCAAAGCTTAATTCTCTTACGGCCCTACCAGATCTATGCGATTGAAGCCGTGATGCACCGGATTCATGACCATCAAGATGGCTTTGTTTGGCATACCACGGGTTCTGGTAAAACACTCACCTCATATAAAACCGCTAAATTAGCGGCGCAAGATCCTGGTGTCGATAAGGTCATCTTCTTAGTTGACCGGAAAGATTTAGACGAACAGACAACTAGCAACTTTAGTGCCTATGCTGCCAATGACGATATTGCCATTAAAGAAGCGCAAAATACCGGAGATTTAATGCGTAAGTTGCAACAAAATGACGGTAAAGTCTTGGTCACCTCGATTCAAAAACTCCATCGGGCGGTCAAAAAAACGCAAGCCCAGCTGGCAACCGGTAAGCAATCCCGCTTTAGTAAGACTTTAAAACAACGGGGGATCTTCTTTGTTGACGAAGCCCACCGGTCGCAGTTTGGTAAGATGCAAAAGGAAATTCGAGCAGCGTTTATCAATAGTAACTGGTATGGTTACACTGGCACCCCCATTTTTAATGAAAATAAGAAACAGCTCAAAGGTGATCTAGCAGTTACGACGGAGGAGCTATTTGGTAAAGTCTGTCATGTTTATAACTTGCGAGACGCCTTAGAGGACCAAGCCGTGTTACCGTTTAACGTGGAACACGTAACGACGATTGGGAAAGACACGTTAATAACCCGGGCCCTCGAAAAAGAAACTCAGCGCGTCAAAGCGCGTCGTGATAAGCAAGGCCGCCTGCTGAGTACGGCTGATGAAGCGAAAATTCAAGCCAAGATTCAAGCGATGTCAGTCAAGGACTTGGAAGAAACGTATTTAACTCCGGCTGACTTTGAGACTGATGAACATATCCAACAAGTTGTTCAATATATTTTACAAAAAGGCCCACGTAAAACCAGCTTGGGGCATGGCAACTACAATGCGATTTTAACCACCAGCTCCATTGAAATGGCGCAACGCTATTATCAAGCCTTTAAAGCCGCGAAAAAGACTACTCACAATCAGCTAGATCCTGATTGGCCCCGAATTGCGATTACTTATTCATTAAGTGAAAACGAAGATCAGAGTGCGCACAAACATGACCAAATGGCCACCATTTTAAAGGATTATAATCAGCAGTATCACACTAATTTTGATTTAGCCGATTTGAATCTCTATAACGAAGATGTCGCAAAACGGGCTGCTCGGCGTGAGGCGGTCTTTGCTCATTTGAAACCCGATCAAGAAATTAATTTAGTGATTGTGGTGCGGCGATTATTAACGGGATTTGATGCCCCTCGGCTAAATACGCTCTTTGTTGACCGCACCTTAGCTTATCAAGAACTCATTCAAGCCTACTCACGCACCAACCGGCTCCAAAACCGGGAATTAAAACAAGAAGGCCAAATTGTGACCTTTCGGGTGCCGGCAATCATGGAAGCTAATGAACGTGAAGCTTACAAGTTATATAGTGGCGAAGGCTCTTTTAATGTCATCATTCGTCCCACTTATCAGCAGGCCGTCTTAAAATTTCAAAAGGCTGTGGCGGATTTAAAAGCTATTGCTCAAACGCCGACGGCGGCCGATGACCTGAAAGGAACCACTGCTAAGGTACAGTTTGTGAAAGCCTTTCGCCAAGTGAATCAACAATTGAATTCCTTATCGATGTACAACGATTTCACTTGGGAAAACAGTGAAAAGGCCTTTGGTATCGCTCAGCCCGAAGTAGAATCCTATACGGGTAAATATCTGCGGATTAAAGCGGCGGTTACTAACCAAGAGCCTGAGAAAGTCCCCGAAGAATTAGCTGCCTTAGACTTTTCCCTAGCCGTTGGTTCAGTCGTCTTGGTGGATTATGATTATTTGACGCAATTAATTCAAGATTGGATTGATGAACAGCAACAGTACTCGACGCCTGATCAAGCCCAAGCGCATATGACCGATTACCTGCAAAACAGTGCCAAAGTACAGGCTAGTTTGAATAAATTGGCGGAAACGCAACCGCAACAGGCCCAGTTAATTCGCGAAGCCATGCCCTATATTGAGCAACAAATGCAACAGTCGCAGCAACAGAGCACCCCAAATCAAGCGCCAGTAGCGTTGAATGCTCGGGAGTTGGTGGCTGATTATGCCCAGAGACAATTGGTCAAAAAAACGTCGGTATTCGCCCACACGTGGGGCTTAGATCAAACAGCCCTATTGCGGGTGGCGCGTGAACACACCGTGGGTACCGATGAATGGCATCATGAACAAGAATTAACGCAGTCAGCAAGTTTAACAGCGGCCTTACAAGCTCAAACTGCCACTGGGCCAAAGATTCCAGCTGTTTTGCCACTATACCGGATTAAGTCCCAGGCTGCTTGGCGACAGTTTATTGAACACGATTTGGCAATCTATTTACAAAAATAAGTGAGGTTAAACAATGTCAGAAAAAACAACGCAAGCTAGTCAACTTGAAAGCGCCTTATGGAATGCGGCCGATGTCTTACGCGGGAAAATGGACGCTTCTGAATATAAAAATTATTTATTAGGGTTAATTTTTTATCGGTTCCTATCCGAGAAAACCTTGACGACCTTTAGTGAATGGGCGGGTGAAACCGAAAATGTCACCCAGAAATATGCCCAATATATGGATCCGCAGTTTGAATTGGAAGGCGTCTCGGTGCAGCCCAGTTTAGTGGAGTATTTGCAAAACACGCTAGGCTATTTAATTCAACCCCAGGCGTTGTACGCCACTCTGATTGGCAAGATTCAAGCCCATGCTTTTGCGTTAGACGATTTATCTCAAGCACTTCATGATCTGGAACAGTCGACACAAAATCTATCTTCAGCGCAAGACTTTTCGGGCTTGTTTGCCGATGTGGATTTAAGTAGTAATAAATTAGGCAGTTCTTTACAACAACGGAACCAAACTATTAGTGATACTATGTTAGCTTTAAATGCGATTGATCTTATCCATCATCAAGGCGACGTCCTAGGTGACGCCTATGAATACTTAATCGCGCAATTTGCCAGTGATTCTGGTAAAAAAGCGGGTGAATTTTATACCCCACGGCAGGTGTCCGACATTATTGCCCAGATTGTGACCTATCAGCGCAATGAAGGTGATAACCAAGTGCGGACTATCTATGATCCAGCAGTTGGTTCTGGTTCACTGCTATTAAATGTCGGACAGCACGTGCAAAATCCGGGCTTAGTGAGTTACCACGGTCAAGAATTGAATACCACAACCTATAACCTAGCCCGAATGAACTTGATGTTGCACGGCGTCTCGTATGACGATATGCACTTACGCAATGGCGACACATTAAGTAAAGATTGGCCGGTTGACGAACCTTACTTATTTGATGCGGTTGTTATGAACCCACCCTACTCGGCACACTGGGATAATAGTGACAAACGCTTGTCTGATCCTCGCTTCCGCGACTATGGCGTCTTACCGCCTAAATCTAAAGCCGACTTTGCCTTCCTACTACATGGCTTTTATCATTTGCAGGAACATGGGACTATGGGCATTGTCCTACCCCATGGCGTGCTATTTCGGGGGGCTAAGGAAGGCAAAATTCGCCAAAAGCTTCTGCTGGATAACCGGATTGATGCCATTATTGGGCTACCCGCTAATATTTTTCATTCCACCAGTATTCCAACGTTGATCATGATTTTAAAGAAACATAAAACCACTGATGACGTCTTATTTATTGATGCGTCTCGGGAATTTGAAAAGGACAAGAATCAAAATAAGCTAACGGCAGCCAATATTCAAAAAATTGTGACGACTTATCAAAACCGGCAAGATGTCGATAAATATGCCCACGTGGCCTCACCGGCGGAAATCAAGGAGAATGACTATAACTTAAATATTCCGCGCTACGTTGATACGTTTGAACCGGAACCCGAGATTGATCTGGGCCAAGTTAAAACTGATCTAAAGCAACTGGACGAGGAGATCAGTCAGAATGAACAAGCCTTTAATGAATTGGCTAGCCAGTTAGTGACCACCCAGGCTAATGACCATTCAAAACCGGAGGCCCACAATGAAAGATAACCAAGCTAAATATCCGCAATTAAGATTTAACGGTTTCACTGATCCTTGGGAAGAGCGTAAGTTGGGAGAATTATCTAATATTGTGGGTGGTGGAACACCAAGTACATCGAACTCTGAATACTGGGACGGTGATATTGACTGGTATGCTCCAGCTGAAATTGGAGAACAAAGGTATGTTAGTAAAAGTAAAAAGACTATTACTGAACTAGGTCTAAAGAAGAGCTCAGCTAGAATTTTACCAGTAGGAACTGTCTTATTTACTTCTCGTGCTGGTATCGGAAACACCGCTATATTAGGCAAAGAAGCTGCAACTAACCAAGGGTTTCAATCAATTGTTCCTAATCCAAATAAACTTGATAGTTATTTTATTTATTCAAGAACTAATGAACTTAAGCGATATGGTGAAGTCACCGGTGCAGGATCTACTTTTGTTGAGGTTTCAGGTAAGCAAATGTCGAAAATGTCGATTATGGTACCTGAACTTTCAGAACAAAAAAAAATAGGTTCATTCTTCGAACAACTGGATAATACTATCGCTCTTCATCAGCGTAAGTTAGCTAAGCTTAAGGAACTTAAACAGGGCTATTTGCAGAAATTGTTCCCCGAAAATGGCAGCAAGTTCCCGCAATTAAGATTTGCAGGGTTTGCTGACGCTTGGGAAGAGCGTAAGTTTTTTGAAAGTATAGCTTCAACAATAGATTTTAGAGGTAGAACTCCTAAAAAGTTAGGTATGGACTGGAGTGAGTCTGGATATTTAGCTTTATCCGCTTTGAACGTAAAAAATGGATATATTGATCCGTTAGCTGATGCTCACTATGGTGATGAGAACTTATACAAAAAATGGATGTCAGGAAAAGAACTAAAAAAAGGACAGGTTCTCTTCACAACAGAGGCTCCTATGGGTAATGTAGCTCAAGTACCTGATAATAACGGGTATATTTTAAGTCAAAGAACTGTTGCATTTGAAACCAAAGAAGATATGATGACCAATGACTTCTTAGCTGTATTATTAAAATCTCCTTTAGTTTTCAATAATTTATCAGCATTATCAAGCGGTGGAACTGCTAAAGGAGTTAGTCAAAAATCATTAAAAGGACTATCTATAACCGTCCCATTTAATATTGATGAACAACAAAAAATAGGTTCGTTCTTCAAACAATTGGATGACACTATCGCTCTTCATCAGCGTAAGCTTGAAAAACTCCAAGAACTTAAAAAAGGGTATCTACAAAAGATGTTTTGCTGATTCTTAATTTGATCAAATTTAGGATCCTATGAAACCCCATGACTTAATTTTTATTGTGCTTGGTCAACACTTAATTCACCTGTATAATGAATTACGCAGGAAGTTTTAAGGGCGGTGGCTGTCTTTTCCCTTGCGAGGTGAGGCCCATGGGAACATGGAATAATCTTCAGGAAGGTTTCACAGTCAATGAGCGTCTTCCAGACACTCTCGTTGATGTTGCTGTTTGGCACGTTTTTAATCGCGCTACTCAGCTATATCGACAAGCACCACAAATAAAAAAGCCGCCCCGATTATAACTTTGGCGAGTTACGGGACGACATTAATATAGTTTTGTAATTATGCCACCGCCTTTGAAGCGGCTTGCGTGGGAAGTCCTGTTTTCGGCGGGGCTTCCTTTTCTGTTTCCATTATAGCATGCCCTTTAAAAACTGGCTAACGTTTTAGACTTTGATCGGGTTCGGATTCGGATTGTTTGATTTCCGGATTCTGTTCAGCAAATGCTTGTAGCTGTTTTTGAGTTCGATCACTAATTTTCTGGTGTACATCATTTAATTTATTTTTTAGTTCTGATTTTTGTTGTGGATTCGTTGCTTGCTGAACTTGTTGTTGCAAGCTTTGATAGGACTTATTCAGTGACTGAGCTGATAGCTTTTTTAAATCATGCTCGGGCTCTTTTTGTGCTTCTTGTAAGCCTAGTTGTTTGGTTAACCCGTCACTAAGCTCAATCACTTTGTTGCTAACTTGCTGGATTTCACTTAAAGCACTATGGATCACAGCTGTATCTTTAGACCAGGTAGCCACATAACCGAGTGAATAGTTACTGGTATCAACGCCAATATTTTGCATGGCAACATATGCGACCGCTTCGGCTTGGGTTTCCTGATAGGCTCGTGGGCGATCTTTAAAGGCTGATTTTAACCCATGTAACTGACTATGCGCATATTCGTGATATAACGTCTTTAGTTTCAAAGCATTGTCGGGCTCATCGCCACCAATGACGATTTCATTAGTGCTGGGTTGAAAATACCCCTTAGCCCCATTTAGCGTCGCTAAAGGAACTTCACTGACTTTAAGGTCGGGGTGCTGGTTTAAATAATCTTTGAACGCGTTATATAAGCTTGTCACATTCTGATGATCAGCCAAATTTTCTTTGACAAAGTCTTTAGCGCTTAGGACAGGGTCACCACTAGTTTGTGCCACGTCGAAGATGGGTAGGTAACGATAACCAACAATGGCCCTTTCGTCGGTAGTATCAAGTCGCTTTTGCTCAGCGGGTGTTAATTTCTTAATAATCGGTGCTGCAATTCGAATGGACTTAGCGCCCTTATTAACGGTGCGGTTAAAATCTGTTTGCCATTGCTTAAAGCCCGCGACCTGGGTCGCTTGCGGATTTTGCGCATAAATCAAATCAATGTTTCTGGCGCTATAATGATGGAATTTAGCTAAGGTATTGAGGTACTTTTTAAATTGGCCACTATCAGTTAATTTTAGGATTTGTTGTTCAGCCTGGGCGACCAATTGTGCTTTCCAGGCTTTAACGTCTGCTTTACTCGGCATTGTCTACCCCTCCTCATCTTCAAAAATATCATTCAATGTCGGCAATGATCTTATTTGAATCGAGGTCGTGCCATAAAGGGCAACGTAGCCATCAGCTAATTTTTGCCAAGCTACTTGATAATAGGCCCCGTTACCAGTAATTTCTTTTAAATACTTGTAGGTTCCTTTAGTCTGCAAAACCGGTAATTCACTCCCAATGACTGTTAATTCGTTATCCATATTTATGATCTCCTTTGTTTTGCTAATCTCACCCGTTGTTTAGGTTTACTTTTAGGGTTGTAAAAGTGAACCTAAATGACGGGTTCACCAACCGGAACGTAGTGTAGGGCGGTAGGCAGGTTCTAATCAAAATCAAAACTTAATTTATGGCCGTCAAGCTTTAACTTGGCGTCAAACGACTTTCCTTTTTTGCTCTTGAACCCCTTTAGTTTGCTGGTTTCCCCCTTAGTGATTAAGGCTTTGATCGCAGTTTTACCGAGGGTTTTACTGCTCCATTTCTTGGGAAGGGTAAAGTCTTCGCCTTGCTTAGGCTTCACAATGTAAAACTTCTGTTTATTTAAAACGGTCGCTTGCGGCGTTTCTAAGAATACTTCGGCGGCTTTTTGCGCTTGCTGTTGGTGATTGATTTGTTGCTTAATGGCTGCACTGCCAGTTAATTGCGCGGGGACCTCAGCAATCAACTTTGCCACGAACTTTTTGATTTGGTTCAAAAAGTTATCTGGGGTACGTTCTTCGGTACTGATTTGTTGTAACGCTTGCTCCCATTTCGCTGTCATCTCTGGGCTAGTTAACAAGGATTCGAGTTCGACCGCTTTACATAAAGTAATCCCTGCTTCACTGACGTGTAACTTGTTCTTTTCAGTGACGAGATAGCCGCGCTTCTTTAACACTTCCAGCACATTTGCCCGGGTTGCACTTGTCCCAATACCTTGCACGTCTTTGAGAATCGCCTGGGCTTCTTCATCATCAAGCGTTTTACCGGCGGTTTTCATTGCCGTAATCAGGGTACCTTCGGTAAAGGGTACCGGTGGTGTCGTTTCTTTTTGCGGCGTTTGCAGGTTGGCTTGGACTTGATCGCCTTGGTGAACGAGCGGTAAAGTTGCTACCTCTTGCTGGTCGGCTTTGTGATCATCAAATAAAGCTTGCCAGCCTAGCTTAGTTGGTACCTTACCGGTTGCTTTAAAACTGGCATCGCCAACCTGGGTGATAATGGTGGTTTCTTCGTACTCGTACGGATCAGCAAACATCGCTAACGTCGTTCTTAAAACTAAATCATAAACCTGTTGCTGTAATTTAGGTAAGCTGGCTAGTTTCTCTTTCGTCGGCACGACTTTAGTCATGATAATGGCGTAGTGTTCTTCAACTTTTTTTCCATTAACATAACGCTTATTCGGGGTGGTATTGGTTAAAGCGACTGGCGTAGAGACTAACCCCAGATACTTCGTCAGATTAGCCACTAAATAATCAAATTCTTCATCAGTGATATAAGCACAATCGGTTCGGGGATAGCTAAGAAATTTAGCTTCGTATAAACTCTGAATGGCCGCTAAGGTTTGGCTTGCACTGGCATGATACCGTTTGTTCATGGCACTTTGCAGACTAGAAAGCGAAAACAACTGTGGACTGGCGCTTTTTTTAGCCTGCTTTTGCACGTCCTTGATTAAACCGTCCTGTAAGCCTTTCTGAACGTGTTTAGCTTGCATGAATGTTATTAGCCCTGCTTCGTCTTTAAACCGTTGATAGGGGTCTAATTTTGCGACGAATTTTTGCTGATTAGCTAAAATTTCCGCATTCAGTTCCAAATAGGGTTCTGGCTTAAAGTTTTTGATGAGTTGGTCTCTTTGATAAACCATATACAAGGTTGGCGTCTGCACGCGACCAATTGAGTACACCCCGCGTACCCCTTTTTGTCTTAACAACAAAGTATATAAGGGACTACCATTCATTCCAATTAACCAGTCGCTAATTTGACGGGTTTGGGCTTCTTTATAAGCCAAATAGTCTTTGTGCCAATCGCTAAGATTTTTGAATCCGGTAATAATGGCGTCTTTTTCCAAACTATTCAACCATAGCCGCTTAATGGTCTTCTTTTTAACATCAATATGAGCTTGGTTCATGATTGACCACGCAATATTGGAACCTTCTCGACCGCTATCGGTGGCAACAATAATGGTATCGGCCTTCGCTAACAGGTCTTTAACGATCTTGAATTGCGCTCTTTTACTAGTTGACACTTCAAACTTGTATTTGTCGGGGAAAATCGGTAAATTAGATAAGGCCCATTGCTGGTACTTTTGATCGTATTTTTCTGGTGTTGCTAATTCGACCAAATGGCCGAATCCATACGTGATTACAGTATTTTGGGGCAAAACAGGGTCACTAACCGTATAGTAACCCTGTTTTTTTGTATGCTGTTGAAATGCTTCTACGTATGAACGGGCTTGACTGGGTTTTTCAGCTAAGATAACAGTGGTCATGTTCGTTCACTCCTTACGATTCAGTTTCTGTTCTAATTCTTCTTTGCCTTGGTTCGCACTATCCAACCAGGCTTGTTTTCTAAGTGCTTGCATGTCCTCTTGTTTGACCTGCTCATAAGCCTGTTGACGTTCCTTTAAGCAATCTTTGTAAGCTTTATGTTCACTTTTAGCTCCGCTTCTTAGAATCATGACTAGGCCACTGCCACCCACTAGCAAAACGATTACTTCAAGCCACAGGCAAGCTAAAACTTCATATAGAACTAGCAAACCTCCCATAACGATGACGAACCATTCTAGTGATCGATACAGATAGTAGAAGATTAAGTGGTCAAGTGGAGCTCCTTTAAAAACATTGACATGCGAATCAACTCGCCACTTCGTTTTTATTTTTTCTCGCCACTTCATTTAAATAACCCCCCCTTTTGGCCTAATGCTTTATTCTATTTTTTAACATTCTCATAGCCCCTGCTAAACCGCCTTTAGTAGCACCAGTCGAACTCCAAAAGTCCTCGACAGCTTTCGGTGTATGCAATACTAGCCAACCCATACCAATCGATAAAGCAAAAGCTCCAATTCCGTTGCTAACCCAATGGGTAACTCCCCAAACACATAGGGTCATGGATAACACTTGTGAGAGCATAGAAGCGTTTAGGTAAATTAACTTCTTCCACCAAGTGCCACTATAATCCCAAGTCTCGGTTGCGATACTGATGGCCGCAAACGGGATTGTTAGATAGAACCAGGCTATATCAGCCATAAAGATACACATTTTGAAGAAGAAGAACACGGTCACTATCGCAAAGAATCCTAATAATATCAGTGACATAACCGATCCTATCGCCAATGTTCCACCAATATTTTTTGAACCGGTAATCATTGAAGCCGTATATTTACTATTCATTGAAAACATAAATTTACCGAGCGGAAACACGATTGCTTTCAGTAAAAATCCTTGTAAAAAGACCATGACCGGAATTGCGGCAGCTGATTTAAGACTGTCCATCACAATATTAGCCCAAGTAACATCAGTACTTTCATCGGCCTCTTTTAGCAAAGTTCCTACAATTCTTCCCAATACAACAACGACCACTAGGGACGTCGCAAAAGTAAGAAAGATTGCATACCATTGATCTAGGACGGTTTCATGTTGACCAATTTGATCGAAAATAGCTCTGCACCATGATGTTATACCATTCATGGCCCCACTAAAAACGCCTTTAAGCCATTCATTAATAGCACCCGAAATTTTATCGCCTAAGACACTTGCCAAAACTGGGTGGAAATAAAGACTTTTCATATTTTAGCCTCCTTTTTAATCATTAACCCAACATCTTTTTGTGCCTTACTTTTAAGTCTTGATCCATGCTATCCTGTAGATTTTCTTCTTCATCATCAGTTGTCTGATCGTCTTTTTTGGCTTGGTGCTGTGCTTTAACTGTTTGATTCCACTTATCTACCTTATTCTTAAAGTTGGTTTCCTGGCTGGCTTCTGGTTGGCCTTGATACTCGTTTTGTGACAAGTTAACCAAATGATCAGCCCCTGGAAATAGTTTAAATTGGAACGCTTTTGTAGCTTTGACCGGCCGCGCATTACTAAAAATTAATAAGCTCTGATCTTCGGGCATACGCATGATTTCATCGGGTGTCATGAGCGAACGGCTCGTATAGCTGTAACTATCGCTCTTGCTGTGGCTTTCTTCCTTGCTGTGACTGGTACTCTCACTACCGGTTTCAACTTTTACGGTCGATTTACCTAACAAATCACTAAAGTATTTCGCAGTCACATCATTAGCGGCATTCAAGCAAATTTTAACCGCGTGATTACCTAAGATACTTTCGGCCTTATCCTTGCCATACAAGGCTTGTAGCTGGGTTAAGGTCTGACAAATGGTCGTCACGCCAATACCGTACCCCCGGCACGTCGCTAGAAATTCTTCGTACTTAGGAAACTTCCCTAAATTGACAAATTCATCAAGGATAAAGTCAACTTGGTGGGGCAATTTAGCGTGATGATCGGCGGCTAATTTGTATAATTCATCAAACAATTGTGAGAAAAACAGATTGATGAAGCTTTCATAAGTGTTATCCATGACGGGGATAATCACGTATAGCACCACTTTGTCATTGCCAATCTCTTTTAAATCAAAATCCGAAAAGCTGGTAAAGTCGGCCACTTCTTGATCGACGAACTTCGAAATGGTCGCCAACAGGCTTTCAATAATGCTGGCTTTCATTTCCCCCTTGGCCTTTTTGAACCCTAACTCATAAGCGCGTCTTGCTGGATCAGTCATAGTTAGATCAAGAAACAAGGTATCTAGCGGACTATCTGCGCCCTTTTCCTCGGCCTCCACATCGTTTTCTTGTAAGACTTGCGTTACACCGGCCAAATTCCTTTGGTCGGGCGCACGGTGGTTCATCACAAACAGGATCAACGCTTTTAAAAGTTGTCGTTGGGTACTGAACCACACGTCTTTCTTACCTTCGGCATTTTCGCTTTGCACGATCTTGGTCGCAACGGTTTCGGCTTGAATATCGCGCTGAATATAATCAAAAGGGTTGTAGCGATCACTGTGCGCCATGTTCGCGAAGTTGACGACATGCACTTGATAACCCTGGGCTAGTTTGATACCGGCCGTCTTTTCGTATAATTCACCTTTCGGGTCAGTTACCACAATGCTGTTCTCCGTTTCGTTAAACAGGTTGGTAATGACGACTGACTGGGTCTTATATGACCCCGGGCCCCCGACCACAAAAATGTTCCGGTTGGGTTTGGTACTATTATTCTGGTAAACAATCTGTTTATCTACGATCCCTAAAATGGTGCCATTCATGTTAATCTGCCCCCTTCGCTGACTTTTCTCGATCCACCAATGATTTGAGAATTTCGGCCTTGGTACTCTTGTTAAATGCTGTGGTGAGGTCTTTGGCATTGATACTATAGTAATGGTCACTCAATTCTTTTAGATTACCCCAGGTCGCGCTCCCGTGGGTTTCAGTGTCCGCAGTTTCCCATGCTTTATGTTTGCTATTGCGCTTCAAAGCAAAATAGATGGTGTATAGGACCACGGCGACACTGACAATAATTAGTACTGGGTTCTTTTGGCCCAAATACAAGTTGTAATAGTGCCAAGGGTGTAAGGCTAATTGTTTTAATACGGTTGGCATATGATCTGCAAATGCCAACTTATAGCGGGACAAGGCCATGACAGAGCCAGCTAAAATCTCCGCTAAATACAAGCCAATGATTAGCGTTAGTAGGTACGGCCAACTGGCTTTAACGCTGTTTAATAATTTGTCTTTCATCTAATCACCCACTATCTGTTTAATTCTTTGTTGGTTGGTGCCGGTGTACCGTTGCTCACCATGGATCAAGGTTGGGACTGACGTTAATTGATATTTTTGAATGTAATGCCAATTCTGCGGTTGATTCATGTTAATCAAGACGATGTTGTGACTGATTGCGTTGTGCCAATAAATTTGATGGAAAATAGACTGACAATCCGGGCAATCATCGCGATAGAAGAACAACACTTTTTCAGGGTGCTTAGCCAGCGTCACAACTGGCCGCTGTTTTTCCACGTGATTGACGTATTGATGACCAGCAAACCCGCTAACGGCTAAAACCACCACGATTACCGCTAGGGCCTTACCAACCCGCTTAATTAAGGTCACTGGCTTTAAAGCTACTACCTAAATTTTGGACTGCGGTGATTCGATCCGTGGTGGTATCGAAGGTCACCTGATAAAGTACCGTCGCCTTTTGCCAGTCGTTGTCGCCACTCTTACTTTCGTAACTGACAACGGCCAAGCCTTTCATATTTTGCCCCTGCTTACTTTGCGTATACAGGTTCAGTTGATTTAACTTAGCTGAAACACTATTGCTATCACCATACGTGCCCTTATTTGAAAAGTATTGCTGATATAGCTTGTCGGAAATCAAGTCTTTCACGCCATCTTTACGCTGGCCGTAGGTCTTGGGCTTAAAGTTATTCATGACCTTAAAGAACTTGGTGACCACCGTATTAAAGTTAAGTTCAGCCGGACTTTTGTCCTTATTATTTTGGTAGGTCTTATAACTGTCAATTTGGGTGCTCAATAACTGCTTTTGTTGGTTGGTTTTAGTCAATTGCTGGCTGACTTGACGCTTTTGTTGTTGTAAGCGACTAATCTGTTGTTGTGCCTGCTTAATTTGGCTATGCTGATAGGCATTCGCCCCTAATGACATAACTAAGATCAAGCTACCAATCACAACACTTAAAACCACGCTACGCTTCATTTACTCGTCCTCCTTACTTCTTGATTGGCCGGGCTAACGTCACATCGCTACCGTTCAATAAGCTATAAAACGCGGTGCCAAATGTGCTTTCGTTAACCTTGTCGCCGACACCACCTTGCTCAATGATCTTGGTGGCTTTACCTTGCCATTTTCCTAACAGAATAGCAGTATGGCCGTTGTTGCCGGCTCCCGCGCCTTGATTAACAATCACAATGTCGCCGGCTTTCGCGTCATTTTCACTGATCTGTTTCAAGTATTGATGGCTGCCTTTGGCGTCACTGGCCATCGTGCCGGTAAACCAGCCCATGTTGGCCGGTACCTTGTAACCAGCTTTATTAAACGCTAACCAGACAAAGCCCGAACAATCCGTCCCACCGGTTTTGTTAGGGTTCTTTAAATCGCTACCTAAATCGGGGCTGGGGTGGGTTTGCACATAGTAGAAGTCACCTTTCATACTTTCCGCATTTTTGACGATACTCCCACCGGAATAGCCCGGGTCACTATCACAACCTAGCTCGGTCAGATCGCCTGAACTCGCATTGTCTAAGGTATTACCGGCCACTGGGTCACTCGCCCCGAACACGGAATACCAGTGATCGGCATACCCGTATCTTTGGCTTAAATACCATTGTTCCGGGTTCTTACTCATACCCTCGTAATCCATTAACCAGGCTTTCGTCGCTTTGTGCACGTCCGTATATTTAAAGATCTGCTTATTTGACGCATAGTAACTACTGTTCAATTCTTGATCGAGATAGTCCAACTGCACGCCGAGATTTGTCGCTGGTTTGTTTTCCTTGTGGGCTAAGTCCTCCAACTTATCCTTTCGACCGCCTAACCACTGGGCTAAGCCCGTGGCCCCGGAACTTGAATTAACCGAATTGGGATCAAGGCGACTTTCTAGTTGTAAGACCCCTAAGATCCCGGCGGCCGCTTGTGGGGTGGCGCCATACTTCTGTTTCCAGTGCGCATAGATATTTTTGGCATTTTCTGTCATGCTCTTACTATCTAATTGCGTTTCTGTGGTGGTTGAGTTATCACAACTGTTTTCTTGTAGCTGACCAGTAATCGCGGCGATTAGCAAGATGATTAGCAGAATGGCGCCGCCCACAATATAAGCAATCAACTTCCACTTCTTTTTCTTATATTCAAACGACAATACCTGCATTTAATCACCCACTTTGTGCTTGGCCTGATCGACTTGTTTTTGCGCTGCTGATTGGTCACTCTGCGCATTCTTTAAGTCCGACTTGGCTGAATCCACCTTCTTGTCTTTGTCCTTATCTTTACTGCCATCAATCTTGTTGGCGTCATCTAACTTCTTTTGCGCGTCGTTAACTCCATTCTTAGCGGAATTGAGACTTAACAGGGCTTTTAAATACTTAGCTTTAGGACTGTTCACGCCGGCTAATTTGGTTTGGACGGTCTGGGCGTCTTGCGTATCGTTATGGGCGAGGAAAGCTTGCCCCATTCTCAATAAAACATCACCGTTCGTCGTAAAGGATAATTGGTTATTGAGCGTATTGGTATCGTAGTTAACAATCGCTTTTTCGAGTTGCAATTGGTCTTTTTGCTTGCTCGTCGCCTTAGTTGGCAACTGCCAATCAGCCACTTGGCTGTTATCTTTGTTGGCATAAGCCGCATTAACAACCTTGTTCAACTGACTTGGGTCAACGTTTAAAGCTTGCTGGTATTGACGATGCTTTAAAAAGACACTGACTTGCTTAGTTGAAGGATAGCCGGCCCGTTGCATATCTTTTTGCGCTTCCGACCACTTCCGATCATTTAAAGCAGTTTGAATTTGGCCGCTATATTTTAATCGCGTGACCTGGGCTTGGTTCTGGTTAGCTAAGCTTTGATACTTTCTTTCGTCACTTTTATGGACTAAGCCGACGGCCAAAACGGCCACAATCGCCACTCCGGCCACGCTCAACCATAAACGTTGTTTGGTTTTCTGCTGGGCCGTTTCAACTTCCTGCCATTCGTGATAACTCACAAAGTCCTCAATGCCGTTAACCACTTCCGTTAACTCATTTAACGACGTAGCTTTAGCTACTTGTTGTAAATAGTCATCAGGGTGTTTAGCTAGGGCTTCTTGAGGATTGCTTAGTAGCCGTTCATAGGGCGTCCCCGTCAAGCAAAATAGAATCAGCGCTTTGTATTTGGCTAAATTGCTATGTTTGTCATCATAAGGCATGAGTTCATTGGCGCGATAGGCGTACCAAACATGTTGCATGGGGTAATACCACAGATTAGCTGGATTTAACGCAATATGATACTGGCTATCAGCAACCACATTTTGCGCCATGATTTCTTTCGCAATGGCCGCCCGGATTGCCTTATTCTCATGTGGTAATTCCTTTAATGATCTGACCTTATCTGGCAAGGTATAAGTTAAAACGACCTTTTGGTCTTGCTCAACCACGTTAACCAACTGCAAGAAATTGGCATCAGCTTGCTTTAATTCGTTTAGCTCACTCAACTGGTCATATCGAAACTGATTGTGATTGAGTTCAAGGATTAACTTGTTTTCTTGCCGCCTGAACGTCCCAACCTCGATATTCAATAACTGACTTGATTTACTCATTTAAAGCCCCTCCTTCCTCCTCGGTGGTGGTCAAAGCGTCAATTTCACTTGGCGTCAACACCACGCGCTTTTGATAATCCGGTTGGTTGGCGGTCTCACGGTTATATTTTTCCTGGTAAGCTTCGGAATCAATTAGCCGTAGTTCTTCTTCGGTCAACTCGACTTTCATAAAGGCGCGTTGACTGCCATAAATCATCAGGGCTTCGCCTTGTCTACGGCGTTCTAGTAGCTTCTTTTCTTTATCTGAGAACATCATACGCAACTTAGTAATGACGTCATCAACGCCTTTGCCATCAAGGCCAAAGAACACTTTGGTATAGGAGTTCCCAATAATGGCTTCCCCAATGTTCTGCCCAGTATCTGTTGTTCCTTCGATCACATCTTGAATTTGTTGCGTTCCGGCAATCGCCCCGGCGTTATACTTTCTAAACCGCTTGTAGGCTTGATGGAAAAAGGTTGCCGCCGCTTTGTGTAAGGTCAAAAAGTGAAATTCATCAACAAACAATTTCTTGCGGCTATGCCGATCTTTGGTAATTTCGTCCCATAGATACTGAAAAGTATTCAGATAGGCCGCTGATTGGACTTCCTGTTCACTTTGTAGCGGTTTTAAATCAAAGGAAATGATTTTCCCTTTTAAGTTAACGTTGGTGTACCCGTCAAATAGGCTGTTAGAACCATGGGTATAGCTGCCTAAAATATAGTAGAAGTCTTTAACCCGACTGAATTTGTCAGCGTCCTTATCAGCCAATTTTTCCAACTCGTCATAAACATTGGATAAGGTCGGCCACTGATCGTCTTTAATTTCTTTCAAGCGGCTGTATTTCAAAACGCCACTGTTGACGTAAGCTTGTTTAACGACATCATCAAGGATTGCCAGTTCAACTTGGGTAATCCCGGTTTTAAGGACTTCAAAGAACCCTTTTAATCGCTGAATTTTATCTTTGACTAGTAAATCAAGGTTCGTGACCGCTTCATCAGCGCTGAGGATTTCTTCGGAAAAGATTTGGAGCGGATTAATTTTGTACTTAGCATTCGAGGTTAGGTGCAAGACTGCCCCACCTAGGGCTTCGACAATCTTGGTATATTCATTTTCTGGATCAATAATGTAGATTTGATAGTCTTGAATGGCGTAGCGTAGGATTTTCTGAATCATATAGGTGGTTTTACCAACACCGGAAGTACCAATAACAACCATATTCTGGTTCAGGGTCTTGTTGCGATCCAACATATCCACGGCAATTAAGCTGTTGGTATCTTTGTTAACCCCTTCAATATCGCTTCTAGGCTTCAAGTCCAAAATTTCCGCGTCATCAAAGGGAAACATGCTGCTGGCGACTTCTGTATTACTCTCTTTATAGGTGTAATCCCCCATGAGGTTCTCGTTAATTGGCATGGTTGACCAAAATGCTTGAAAGGTTGCTTTAACGGGTACTAGCGGTTTCATCTGTAGCTTAATCAACGTATTCTTAACGTTTTCGGTTAAGTCGTCTAGTTCTGCTAAACTGTTGGCCCGCAGATAAACCAGCATATGTTGGTAGACAAATGTGGTAGAATTATCAAGGTATTTATCTAGTTGCATGTTGGCTGAATCAATATAATTTTGCAGAATTTTCTTTTTATACGGGTCGAACGTATTGAGCTTCTGCGCTTCCTTATTTTGAATCGTCTTCTTGTAATAGGTAATCATTGAATTGTTACTGGCGCTGTCGATATATTGCACAATATCGATAACGCCTTTTTTGCGCTTCAACTCCGATAACCAGTTGCCATACACCCGCTTAGGATAGTCGGCAATCGCTAACACCCGAATAAAATTCTCGCCCGACTGGACGTAGGTGGGGTACTGTTCCCAGCTAAATGGAAATAGTGAATGCAAGCTATCGCGATCAATCAGTCTGGTAAAGTCTTCAACCTCCGGTTTATGCTTGTTAACTGCTGGTTCACTATTTTGCTGACTTTCTTTTTTAGTTGGCATAAACAAATCAATGATCTTATCACCAAAACTCATACTGTTACCTCCTATCCATTGAAATTGATTAAGTTCTTTAAAATCTCTTGGACTTCTTGACTAGTCAACACTTTGGCCGTCACATCAAAGTCTGTTAACGCATTTTCAATATCCCGCTTAACCTGTTCGATCTTCTCGTCTAAGTGGGTGACGGCTAAGCTTAAGCTTTTAACGCTTTTGTCCTTAATCGGCACCTTAACGATTAGCAGGTGTTGCTTAGTCGTCATGTTTTTGGATTCTTGGACTTTAGTAAAGTGATCCAAGTAACTGGCCATTAATTGGATTTTGAACTGTTGCTCGGGGTGATCTTTTTGTAAAGTGAGATACCGCCGTTTGAGACCATTGAGATAAGCCGTCATATTGACGGGAATCGTCGGCTCTAAGAACTGTAAGGTGTCATCAACCCCTTCACCTAACGTACTCATGAGAAACGCACCATAGTCCTCAAAAACGTCTTGCTGTTCGGTTTCATTAAGTAGATCAAGGTTGATCCCACTAACTTCCAAAATGCCAACGAGATTACCCGTTTTGGTAACTTCGTAGTTACCATACATACCCACCACCAAGCTCATGTCATCAATGGTCTCTTTGCCACCATTGATTCTAGGCGGTTGGTAATCCCAATTGAGCTTCGCTGATTTATTGGCGGTTTTGCTCTTCTTCAAACGCATTTAGTTCACCTCGCTTCTTCGGTTTTAAATAAAACAGTTTCTGACCATTGGCATAACGGCGTTTCAACTTAAAGTTATCCCGCACCTTAATGTTCTTCCGCGCCGCAACTGGCCTAATTGTTAAAATAGCCATGACAATCGTCATGGCTAAGACAACAATCACTATTTTTATCAGGACTAAAATCAGACCATAGGGTGGAATCGCAATAAAAATTAAGCCCACTAGTCCTACCAGTGCCGCATAGCCAAAATCCTTCAAGGTGTAGTCTTTCCAAATCCCGTAATCTTTATCTACGTTCTCTGGGAAGATAAATTCTTTCCCTTTCTTCATTTGGCAAGCTCCTTTTTAAATTAAGTGAATAGGCTGTAGACCCAAGGCAATAGCCAGATAACCGCTGCCGCTAGGGCCACTAAACCAGCTACCCGACCAACTGCGTGATAAACTTCGGATTTCTCTCGCGGATCGTCTGCGTCAGGCATTCTTTTGATAATAATAAATAGTGCGACACAAATCCCAACTAAAACGACCAAGCCAGTTAAAATACCTTGAATCGTCTTGCCAGCGCTAGTTAGTTTGCTTTGAACTTCACCACCGTCCGCTGCCAAAACAACCTGAGTATTCATCAGGCCCAAGTAAATCGCAGCAGCTCCAGTAGTGGCTAACGCTTTTACTTTGCTAAATTTCATATTATTCCTCCTTTCCGTCTTCCTGTGAACGTAATTGAGTCGGTTCTGCTCGCGTTTGCTCGGGTTCTCGCTGATAGAATTTGTCCAATTGCTCCTCGGCAATTTGCTGGCTTGGTAATGGGTCGGTGGCTAATTTAACTCGGCCATTTTCGCTCGTGGCTAAGTAATACTCTTTTTCTGACTGACCTAGCTCTTGGGTCTCTAAGACATGCAAATTATGTTCGTAACGGCCTAAGGCGTTATCAACTTTCAAACCATAGAAACCTAAGAAGCCTTCCAGGAAACTCTCACCAAAAAAGGTCATTTCGTTTTTAATTTGCTTATATTGATGGGTGGGTTTATCACTTACCAATTTTTCGGCCTTTTTAGCATTTTGACTGTCTTGATGGCGATTAAACCAGCCGCTAAGTTTTAATGGTTCAGTCTTTAACTGGCGTTTAACGGTCTTCTTAATCATTGCTTGCCGAACTTCATCAATCGGTTGTCCATCTTGTCTCAAAATCTCTTGTAGTTGTTTTTGATCAGTCAGTGCTTGGTCATCATCAACCACAATCGCCTTTTGCTCATCATGAAGTA
This sequence comes from Lactiplantibacillus paraxiangfangensis, assembly GCF_036246185.1. Lineage (NCBI taxonomy): Bacteria > Bacillati > Bacillota > Bacilli > Lactobacillales > Lactobacillaceae > Lactiplantibacillus > Lactiplantibacillus paraxiangfangensis. Next base: position 10,100 of record NZ_BTPW01000029.1, on the reverse strand, counting down.
GCTTGCCACTAATGCCTTGCCAGCTTTCTACTTTCATTGGATCACCTCCTTATGTTGTTTGTTGGGTTAGAAATATTAAACAACTAGCTTTCCCCTAACCCGCCCGGTAAAATGGATTATTAGGAGGGTGACACCTAGAAGGCGTATTTCTAGGTGCTGATCCCCGTTAGCAACTTCACTGCTTACGAGGACGCCCTCTTTTTTTATGTGGTTTTTAACCCACTCTATCCCTTCATCAGATATTAATTTATTGGTACCTGAACCAAGCAAAAATTGATCAGGGAACTCTGGATGTCGTTTGATCCAGTTGCTGACATAATTTCGGCCACGCCCCAGCTTATGATTAGCTTGCGTTAGGCTGTACCATTCCTGATTGCCTGTCACATGTAAGTTCTCCTTTCTTAATTTAGTCATAGTTTAGCACTAAAAGGTGTAACTTACACCATTTATTTTTTTACATTTAGGTTACAAATGCATACCCCCATCTTCATGCCGGTTTCGAGTTTGGTGTTGCCGTTGCTTTTTCGTCATTTCCCACTCGGTCTCTTTTAGTCCACGTAGTTGCTGCTTTCTTAGATAGTCCGTATTTTTCGCATATAAAATGGTTATTAAGGCTTCGTCCAAAATATTCATCAGGTAATTTTTCGGGCTAGTTGGGTGGTAATTAATGGCCTGATAGTCCTTAACTTGAGCTTGCTTATATTGGTCAAACCGGGTTGCCTGTTGTTTCAAATGGGCTTGCACCATTTCAATTTGTTGGTGATCCAACTTAGGATCTTGGCCACATTCGCCGATAAACAGTTGCCGGGTGCCATCATGTTTTAAGACCCGTTGTAGCCGATGGTCCTGAATATCTTTTAATTCAATTTTGCCTAACAGGTAATTTAAACCGGCTTGGTGTTGCTGACCAGTAAAGACGACCGGTGGCTGCTGTTGTAATTGACTAAGATCACTGGCGCTTAATGGCTTTAATTCTGGATCATAGTAAACCACAGCGGTATAGATTTGCTCCTTGTCAATCGGCTCTAGCTTATCGAGGTCACTATCCGGAAAAGCAGTCGTTAGAATGCTGTCGTATTGGGTTTGAACCACGGCTTTAACCTCCCGAATGACCCGTAAATCTTTCACCGCTTTCGAAATGAATTCGAGTTCGTTAGGTTGATAAGCGGCTAGCATGCCCCGATCAGTAGGCTTCAAATCGTCTAACTGGTGACCATGTTTGGCTAGTACCGTGGTTAATTGCTTCTCAATTGTTTGGGCCTGCTGATTAACTAACTGCCAGCTGGTATATGGCCGCTTGGTAAACGTCAATAATTGCTGGGTTAATAAGTCACTTCGAATATCCGCTAACCGTTCAGTCAATTCACTATCTTTAAAAATCGTTTGTTCGCTATTAGTTTCTTTAATTAGTTCCCGCCGTTCAGCGGCCGTCGTCCGTTCAAAATCAAGTTCCGGATATAATTTTTTAGTTGCTCGGTCCACCACTTTATTTAACAACTGATTAGCTTGTGCTAGTGATGTGGTTTGCTGGTCAATGGTCAGCAGTTGCTTAGTCACATCTTCGCCAATCGCATGTTTAATTAATAAGCTGTTTTTCCAATTAAACAGCATGCGTTGCTTGTCATCTAAGTGTTCTAAATCGACATAAGTTTTCAGTTGTTGACTTAGGTGGCTAATCGTGTGCTTTTCGGAAAATGATAACTCGTCAGTTAATGCGTCAAAATGTTCATGATTTCGGATCTTTTCGTTAATATTATGATACTTAGCTTGAGTGCTTCTTTGTGCTCTAACTTGTTGATTAAACGCTTTTCTATTTTGTCTCTGACTATTAATCCCTTCATGTTGGGTAGGTGTCTCTTGGATTCCTTGATCGACAAATGATTTTTCGCTAATTCGATCGGGAATATTTTTTTGTGCTAAAGACTGATTAACACTTGTTGCCCAATTATGCCGCCACTCATTAATTTTTTCCTTTTTATCCCAATCAACTAACCAAATTTTTCTTTGTTTTGGGAACCCACTTTTAGTTAGAAGTTGCTTGCCATTCTCATCTTTAATGTACTGCGTCTTTGCTTTTAATCCCCAAGTACCATCGGGGTTAAAGGGCCGATTAGTTAACATCACATGAGCATGCGGATTATCCGGGTGCTCACGATGAATTGCGACATCAGCTACCATACCTTGATCGACAAAATTCTCTTGCACGTATTTAGTTAATAATTCTTTTTGTTCATCTGTACTTAACTCAATTGGTAAAGCTACGTTAAACTCTTTGGCATATCGTGAGTTTGATTTACGATCTTTCTTTTCAACTTCATTCCACAACTTCTCCCGATCACTCGCCCATTTTGGTGCATTCTTTGGTGTCAAAATAAAGCTTTCTGGCATAACCGAACGCGCATAAAAATAGCTTTGTCCTTCTTTTTGATCGAATAACTTTTCACCACTTCGATAAGCAGCTCCAGCAATGGCACTACGTCCTTTACCAGCACTAATATTTTGAAAACTCATGTGAAAAATTGCCATGTTGGTCACCGTCTTCCTTTGATTATATGAGTTTGACTTTGTTGTCGCCAACGGCGACTTCTAATACAGGTTTTAATGGGGTTAACACAACATAGAATTTATTCTATGTGTAAGTGCGCATTGACCTCGTTTCACTCGGTCTTCTGATTACCTTAACCTTAGTTTTATTGTATGACTTTCGCTTCACTACTTCAACTTTTATACTTTGACTTAACGTTCTCTGTATGATATAGTGTCGGTGATTATTTTTAATATGATTGGAGGGATCATTATGTCGCAAAGTAACTTAGAAAAACAAGAAGCTAAATTAAAAGCCCTTAACCAAAAAATCAAGGGCGAAAAAAATAAGATTGAACAACGATTAGGCAAACAGATCATTAGTCAAGCAAATTTAGATTATGCTAATTTATCTAATGATAATATCAAGTCTTTATCCAAAAAAGTAGCCGAGTTTTTAAAAGTAAATCAAGCACATAATCAGTTATAAATAATGGAGTTATGTCATGGCTAATCAATATAAAAAACTAGTTGAGCAGCAAGCGCGTTTAAAACAAAAAATTGAGCGGGAAGATTTTAAATTACGGCAATCTAAATATTATGAAAGTCGGCAAGACCGCAAAGCTCGTTCTCGCCGATTAATTCAAAAAGGAGCTTTGTTAGAAAAATACTTTCAAGCTGATAACCTTTCGGTTGAACAAACCGAAGAGCTTTTAAAAACATTTGCCGATTACGTTAATGCCCATAAGCCGAATAAGCTCAAAAACGATCAACCTAATAACTAGGCCGATCGTTTTTATTTTCTGGATCATTTTTTGGCTTAATTTCTGGGTTTTGATCCGCAAAATCTTTTAATTGTTCTTGGATTCTTTTACCAATTTCGTCTTCAACTGATTTAAGCTCTAAGTTTGCTCTAATTTGTAATCCTTGAATGCCATTGTCATATGTCCACCGTTTAATTTTAGCCATGTCATTAGTTCGATAATAATTGGCAATTAGTTCGTTCCATTGATCCCACTTATCTAACGGCACATTGATTAAGCCTGCACCACCGTCAATCATAATTTTATTAGCACTTAAAGTCGCCGTCCTTTTGTTCCCGTCCCAAAAGATTTGTTGGCGCATATTATGATACATAACAGTCAATGCTTTATCAGTGGTCGTTGTTTGCGGATCAGCCAAAATTTTTTGTAAAAAGGATTGTTCTTGTTTTTCGTTAATTAAGGGTGGTTCAAAAAAGTCTTCACTGCCTAAATCAACTCCTCCTTTTCCTTGCCGTAATTCTCCTGGTACTAAGGCGTCTTCCGCGGCCACAATCTTGTTAATTTGTTTTTCCATGGTTAACGTTAAGGAGGAATTTTGATCAGTGATATATTGCCACCCACGCTTTAAGTTAACAATTGTCAAAATATCTTCAACAGGAACGCCTGCCACACTCATGCCGTCCATAATGGTTTGTGTTTGCGGCAAAGTGGTATTTACGCCTTCAAAGCGGGCACTAGTGTGTACTAGCTTGGTAAAATTTGTTCGAGCAAACCGTTTGTTTTCTGCAACTGTAAATTGATACTTGTCCATATATGCTTGTGTCTTAGTCATATTTTGTGCCTCCTTTTCATTCCAACCACTGATTCTTTGACTCGTCCATGTTAAATCACGAAATGCTTTTCGTTGATAATTTTTTCTTGCCGTTTATCTAAGAGGTAAGTGTGTAACGCGTCAAACAACTTGCGCTTATCAGGATCTGGGTTATGTGCTGCTTGCTCCCAAATGCCCTGAATATCGACTGGTCCAGGGGTCAGCCAACAATTGCTCTATTTTTTCGACTTCTTTGCTTGGTTTGGTCATTTAAAAAACTCCTTTCCCATCTTTCTAGATTAGTTATCGCCTATTCAGCTATTTAAGGCGCCTATTTTAGCTTCTAAACGGTTTTAAAGCGGTTTTAATATAATTATGTGCCGAACACTTTAAACGGCTTAGATGAGCTTATATGCCGTTTAATTCTAAAAGCGCTCATTGTCAGCGTTTTGCTCTTCGGGGTGGTTGGCCGCATATTCTCTAGCCGCTTGTTTATTCCACCAAACGCCAAATAGGTTTTGCATGGTGCCGTACAGGTAGTTTTCCACGTTCTTGATGTGCTTCTCATTGCTTCTTAGGGCGTTAAAGTAACGTCTCAAGGCTTTAGTCATTAAAAATTTAAGTTCTTCGTCGTCCAGTGGGATTATGACGCCAATATCTTTATGATCCTTCTCAACTCGGTACTTAGCATTTAAGATAATACCAACGAAGCGACGTATCTGTTGCGGGGTACGGCACCAAAAACTAAGCAGTATTCATCATGTTACAGCACCCAAGTAAAAGCTACGAAGATAAAAACATTCATCCTCAAAATATGTAACCTAGAAAAAAGGCCTCCAGTGTTAAACCGGGAGCCTTTTTTAGTATACCAATTTCTACTTCACATAAGGCGGCTTATCCCAAGTAACCCCCTCACTCCCTGATAAAACAACGATCCATTATTTGGCCTTTGTGAAATTTGACGGAAGAGGAGTGGTCTAGATGAAAAATCCCCAAAAAATCAGTAAACTCACTTTGTGAATTTAACCGCCTAAACTCCTAGACCATTGCGCCAATCGTGCCTGACACCAGTCCAAAAAATCCCGTTCTGAAATCGTTGGTGTTCCTGTCAATAACTTTTTTGTGATGGGCTCCTCACCTAAAGCCGTCTCAATTAACCCAACCACTAAATAATCTGTCTGTTTCGTAACCCAATTTTGTGGTTTCGCCCCAAAGACTTTCGCCAAACTAAAAGCTTGATCCCGAGTCATGGTAGTTAGACGTCCGGTAAAAGCAATCTCACAATCTCTTAAATCAAGCATTTTAAATCATCAACTTTCTTGATTCTAATGTTGGTTTTGACTTGACGGGTTATGGTTTTCCATTCAGTTTAGAGGGAGTGACGTTTTGAGCGCAGAATTGTTCCCTGGAAACAGTTATTTGGAATAACTGAACCAGAGTACAATTCTACTACTAAAAGTTTCCCCTTAGTTCGTCGGTCGTTAACGCCCGTCGCTTGTCTGTACAATTGCGGTATTGCTACCACCACTCATTATAAACCTACGTTTTCGGTTTAACCTACTAAAAAACGCCCTAGTAAGCGTTGGCAATACGTATTTATGTTTGTTCGATCACCAACTAATCAGTGGCACCAAGCCGAAGCTTCGTTTTACCACCCGCGCCGTTAATGGTCGCGCTCACCATTCACCACCCAGCCGTACAGATGACCTTGTTGTGGTATAGCCAGACTTATTGAAGTCGCCCTGGCAAACGTGTCCCCTTAGATTTAGACCCCAGCTTGTCCCCTAGGGCTTTAAAAATCGCACCGGCCATGATATAATAGCCATTAAACAATGATGACTTTTATGTGGCGCTCACCGACGGGAATCGGTGGGTGTTTTTTTATGTTCTATTTTGACTACGGTTATCATTATATCAGTTATCAAATTTTTGGTCAACTTTTCTTGTGTACAGTACACTGTACACTGTACACTGTACCTTGTAAACTGTACACCGTGTATTGGGTACTGTGTACTGTACACTTAAATAATTTCATAAAAAAGCCGTCATTCCGCATTCAATTGTTAAGTATTTTTTCTGTACATTGTGTACTAAGTACGGTACACTGTACATATAACACAGTACACCGTGTACCGTGTACAAATGGAGGAATTTTAAAAAATGATAATTAGTTGCGCCAATGAAAAGGGTGGTACTGGTAAAACATCTACTACAGCCTTAATCAGTTGGGAATTATCAAATATGGGATATAAAGTGCTTATGGTAGATTGTGACCCTCAAGCAAACCTAACTGATTTAATGATAAAAACAAAAAGTCACGAAAATTCCAGCATCACAATTGACCCATCTCTTTTCGCATTACTAATTAACGGAAAAGACTTAAATGACGGCATCATTAACATTAAGAACGATCTTGACTTAATACCAGCTGCTGCTGATATGAACTTATTCAGTCGGTGGGTTGATAAACAAGACATTGATGAAAAAGCTAAAGTCAGCTATCTTAAAAACTCTTTGTCAAATATATCTAGCAAATTCGACTTCGTGTTTCTTGATGTAAGCCCTACAATGAGTTTAACAAACGATAACGTTTTTATGTGCTGCGATTGGATCATTGTTATGCTACAAACTCAGCAAAGAGCATTGCTGGGAGCAAAAAGTTTCTTAAGCTATTTACAAACGAATTTAATTGACGAATTTGGAGCAAAAGTAGATGTAGCGGGTATTCTTCCAGTTCTTACAAAAGGGCAATCAATTATTGACAATGCCGTTCTTAAACAGGCCGTAGAAGAATTTGGGGAAGACAACATATTTGAAAATGTCATTACTGCTATGGAAAGAGTAAAGAGATACGACCTTACTGGAATCACTGAAAGCAGTCGTTCTGTTTGGGATAAAGCCACTCACAGCACATATACGGCTGTTGCTACTGAATTAATATCTAGATTGGAGGCAGAATAATATGGGAGGACTTTTGAAACACGATAATGATAATCAGGTAAAAAGTCCTGATAAGAAGGTAAACGTAAATGTATCATCAATTTCTAGAAAGCAAGCAGGTTTTGGCGAAGATAGTGCGGAAAAAATTCCTACCTTCGATGTAAACATGCGAGTTGATAATCATACCAGAAACGCCGTTTTGGCTTTGTCTAAAGCAACAGCTGATAAGCGTTCAGCTAGTGAAATGGTTTCTTTGATGATTGAAAGTTATCTTGAATCACTAACTCCCCAAACACGTGATACTTACGATGAATTGGTATCGATGATGGAAACAAAGGATAAGCTTGACTATAAACTAAAAAGTAAATAATCACGCGCCCTCAGACAACACGTTCAGCTTTTAGACGTATACTTGTCCGTTTAAATGAAGCAGAATGCACACAAAAAAGTCCTCTATTATGCGGAATAGAGGGCTTTTTTGAAATCAGTACATACAGGCTTTGCTTAGGAGCGTTGCTTGTGTCCATTTAGGACATACACAATCATATAACAATCAATCAATGCTGTCACTTAACTTACTCAAAAAAGCCACCCATACTACTCAAAAAATATTCACAACCTATATAAGCAACCGTTTCCAAAAGTTCTCTCTCGTCTCATTAGAGGGCTTTTCGTTTTGCTTGCTTATACTTTGTATCTGAATCATTGCTATCGTCCTTAGAATCGTTCTCACGGCTTTGTGTGGTGTTGCTTTTGACACTTTTGTACTACTGATAATACTGAGCATAGTATTTCCGATAGACTGAATATTTCGTTTCATAATTTTCCCCGCATTATTTCAAAAAATAGTTACTTGATACTTGTCAAAACTTAAGGCTTGTAAAAAATACACCTATTGGTTTCAAGTCTGTCTCAATAGTAAAACTATAAAATTTGAATCCTGGCCGTTTTCACATATATTATTGTTCAATACCCAACTGCTCTACGTGATCAAAACAACAATTTTCTAATCAGTGACTAGTAGATTATAGCCGTTTTTTCATATTAAAACGTCTATTAATTTTTATTCTTTACTGTGCTGCCAATTAACATGGTATCTTTTGCGTTGATAACTAAAGCCCTCTCCAATCACTTCATGGGCATCCAGTACCGTCACAAATGCCCGTTCATCAATCGCTTTAATTAATTGCTTCAATTGTGGAATTTCCCGCGGTTGAACCACCAAATAAATCACTTGCTTTTGATCATGCTGATAACCACCTTCAGCTTGCAAATATGTCAATCCTCTATTTAAAGAAACATCAATTAATTGGGAAATTTTTTGGCTTTTATCTGACACAATGAATAATACCTTAGCACGATTGGGCCCTTCTTGGACCATATCAATTACTTTAGATAATACGAAACTAACAATTAGCGAGTACGCGATGTGATACAGATCTAAGTATGATAGTGATAGCCCTAATACTACATAGTCAATAATCAAAATTCCTTTTCCCGAAGAAAATCCAAAACTTCTCTGGCCAACCCGAGCAATAATATCACTACCACCAGTAGTTCCGTTATAACGAAAAACCAGACCAATTCCCAGCCCTGATAATACCCCTGCAACCAGTGATGACAATAATAAATCATTTCTCAATGGTAGTGGTTGAATCAGAGGCTGCTGTGACCATATTATTAGAAATAGTGATAAACAAATGGTGCCATAAATGGTGTAAGCCATCATGCGCTTGCCTAAGTAGCGCAACCCAATTAGTATCAATGGAATATTCAGAAATAAAGTACTAATTCCCAAGTTAATATGAAAGAAATGACGAATAATCAGAGTTATTCCGCTCAGACCGCCGTCTGCCAAACCACTTGGAATAGAGACTAAATCTAGACTGAACGCATAAATGCTACATCCCAACGTAATCATAACTAATTCGAAACTATTGTATTTTGTCCAATCTTTAAAAAACATAGTTCATCTCCAAAATGTTTTATCAATGTAAGTGCTTTATTATTTGACCGATGGTCCCTAAAAAACACTAACTTGTCCTGTAGGCCCTAGCTATTCACTTCCCTTTTGGGAGTGCCTAAGTCGCCAACTCTTAAAGCATATTCTTTAATACGATAAATTTGTCGTCGTTGTACGCCAGTACTCCTTGCAATTTGTGCAATATTCGTTCCATCCCTGATCATTTGAACTACCCTTTTATATAGGTAGCGTTTTGATCCATGTGGACTATATTGCCGCCTTCTTCCTTTATACTCCCCGCGCTCCTTAGCTAATTGGATCCCCTGATTCTGCCTAGCATGAATTTTGTTGCGCTCTTCTTCAGCTGTATATTTGTATATTTCAAAAACCAAATTGGTTAATAAACCACGTAAGTTAACATCTTGTATATCAGTGAAACTCGGTAAACTTAAAACATCTAGTGTGGCTTCCTTTTGTTGAATCAAGTTAATGGTGTCAGTAATGTCCTGAGCATTTCTACCAAGTCGATCTAAATCCAAAACAGTGACAATATCTTTTTCACGAATGAACTCTAACATTTTTTGCAATTCAGGGCGATTTTGAACTGATTTTCCGGAAACTTTTTCCTGAAATATTTTCTCTACACCAGACTTTTTTAGAGCTTCAATCTGCCGAGCTAAATTCTGATTTTCAGACGACACCCTAGCATAACCAATTTTCATATATTTGCCTTCTTATCATATTAATTCTGACGTCAGTTTCTGGGCAACTACTCAACTAGTTGATCTGATTAAGATTTAAAAGTTACTGTGTCACACTCTAATGTCTCACACGTTTGATCTATTATACCACAGCTCAGGAAGGAGACATTAGGGTACATCGTAACGTAACGGATTGGGGGATTCGAGATAACTTCTTAACTGGACGGGTTCAATATTGGTATAACCAGCATCATCAAAGTATTGGTAGTACGGTAGATTGTAAAATTAATCCGAACGCTGTTCGGACAAAAAAGATCAGCTTCCTTTAAAATGGTGTTTACCACAAACCCATCTTTTAGGAGCTGATCTTTTGTCTAGTATAACCTATTCCGAACGAA